>CAZHSA010000060.1:0-15766 GCA_964535135.1 uncultured Kordia sp. | reverse complement strand
AAATCCTTGGCGGGAAAATTGATTTTGTATTGCATTCTATCGGAATGTCTGTCAATGTTCGTAAAGGAAGACATTACACCAACTTAAAATACGACTGGATGACTAAAGGTTGGGATGTGTCCGCAGTATCTTTTCACAAAGTAATGCAAACTTTATACAAAGCCGACGCCATGAGCGAGTGGGGAAGTATTGTGGCATTAACCTATATGGCTGCACAGCGTACGTTTCCGGATTATAACGATATGGCAGACAACAAAGCGTATTTGGAGTCTATAGCACGTAGTTTTGGTTATTTCTTTGGGAAAGATAAAAAAGTACGTGTCAACACCATTTCACAATCGCCAACGCCAACAACTGCCGGACAAGGTGTAAAAGGTTTTGACGGATTTATCTCGTATGCAGAAAAAATGTCTCCATTAGGAAACGCTACTGCATTAGATTGTGCCAACTATACCGTAACACTATTCTCTGATTTGACAAAAAGAGTTACCATGCAAAACTTATACAATGACGGAGGATTCTCCAATACAGGAGTAAGCCAAGAAGTCATTGAAAGATTTACAGAAGAATAAAAACACTTCATATATAAAGACGAAACCTCTGGAACCACAATCCAGAGGTTTTTTTGTGGAAAGTTTCATAATTGAATAAATAAAACGTCAATAAAAAGAGTACAGGAATTGTTTTTAGAACACTAGAAAACTCAATAAATATGTCAACATAATTTTCGACATATTTTACGCTCAATATATATAACAAAAATTGGGTGTATAATGAAAAAATAATGTTAAAAAAATGTAAATAAAAAAAGTGGGAAAAATCTTTTTTTATGCTTTTTGTCGATAAAAAACGCTCTTTTGTCGATAAAAACATGGTTCATTCAAAAAAAATGTGGTTCTTTCTACTGATATTCAACTAACTAACAAAAATCTAACTTTTTATGAAAAAAATTACACTTAAACTTTTTATAGTGATGTGTTTGTTGGGAACCTATATAGGATTCTCACAAACTGTAAACCAAAATGCGAGTTGGCCTAACGTTGCATGGACCGTAACAGGAACTTATAATGCGGATCCAAATGCTTTTGAAGCCGATCCTACGCTTACTTCAAACTTTGCTTTCGACGATGACGATGCTGGTGGCTCAAGTGATGATGATATTGCTGCTGAGTCTCCTGTAATTGACTTGACAGCAGCGAATGGAGCGGGGGAAACATGGCTTACTGTAACTACTGATTACACATACAACTTTTTAGCTGATATCCTAACATTAGAATATTGGGATGCAGATGGAGGAACTTGGGTTCTTTGGCAACAATTTACAGATGATGATAATAGTGTCACAGACAACTTTTGTTCTGGAGTACGTGTTTCTTTTACAAGTAATGTTTTAGACATTGCAAGTTTTACAGCAACACAGTTAGCAGGATTTAGATACCGTATTTCATTTTTAGATGACGGTGGAGCTGGAGGAGCTGCATGGGAATGGGGATTCTGTTTTGATTCTCCAACCATTACATCTGCTGCGCCGCCTGCATGTTTAGATCCTTCAATGTTAACAGCATCAAATATTACAGATACTACAGCTGATTTAGGATGGACAGAAAATGGAACTGCTACTTTATGGGATATTGAAATCGTAGACATTACAGCTGGTGGTATGCCAACAGGAACTGCTACAGTAACAGGTGTTACAAATCCTTATACTGCAATGGGACTTACGCAAGACAACGATTATGAGTATTATGTATTGGCCGATTGTGGAGGTTCAGGAACTTCTAACTGGGTTGGACCTTTTGCATTTAGAACTCTAGAAACATGTCCTACGCCTTCTGCATTGACTGCAACAAATATTATGGAAACAACTGCAGATTTAGGATGGACAGAAAATGGTGTTGCTACCATGTGGGATGTTGAAGTAGTAACTAGCGGATCAGCAGCTACAGGAACACCAACTGCATCAGGCGTTGGAAACCCTTATACAGCAATGGGACTTACAGCAAATACAGCATATGACTTCTACGTACGAGCTGATTGTGGAGTAGGAGGAACTTCTAACTGGGCTGGGCCATTTACATTTAATACTGCTTGTCCAGCCGTAATTAATGCACCTTATTTAGAAGACTTTGAAGCTTTCACTACACAAAATGATACTGCATTTACTAGTGGAAACTGTTGGACAGGAAGTAACTCTGCAGGATCCTACTTTTGGGAATCAGCACCAGGTACAGATAATGGGTCAGGTGGAACAGGACCAGATCCGTCAATTACAACAGGAAATTATTTCTATACAGAAGCTTCTGGTTCAACAACAGGAGATACAGCAGACTTAGTATCACCATTAGTAGACTTAACAGCATTAACATCACCAGCGTTAACATTTGACTATCACATGTATGGTGCACTTATAGGAACATTAGATGTAATTGTAAATGGTACAGATAACGTATGGACTTTAACTGGACAGCAACAAGGGTTGGCTACAGATCCATGGGAAACAGCTACTATCAATTTAGCAGCATATGCAGGACAGCAAATTACAGTTACATTCAGAGGAACTGGAGCAGGTTCATTTGAAGGAGATATTTCTATTGATAATGTTTCTTTTACAGAATTACCAGCTTGTCCAGTACCTTCAATGTTGACAGTAACAAATATTACAGATACTACAGCTGATTTAGGATGGACAGAAAATGGAACAGCAACCGTATGGGATGTTGAAATCGTAGATGTAACAGCGGGAGGAATGGCTACAGGAACAGCTACTGCTTCTGGTGTAACTAATCCTTATACAGCTATGGGACTTACTCAAAATAATGACTATGCATTTTATGTAAGGTCTGATTGTGGAGGAAGTACTTCTACATGGGCAGGACCATTTAGCTTTACAACATTAGAAACATGTCCAGCACCGTCAGGGTTAAACGTTACAAACATTACGGAAACCGAAGCTGACTTAGGTTGGACAGAAAACGGAGGTGCATCTGTTTGGAATATTGAAATAGTAGACATCACTGCTGGAGGTATGGCAACTGGAACACCAACAGCTTCAGGAGTTTCAGCAAATCCTTACACAGCATCAGGTTTAGTTGGAGATAATAACTACGAATTCTATGTACAAGCTGATTGTGAAGCAGACGGTACATCTGCATGGGCAGGACCATTTGCATTCAGTACTACTTATGTGGCTGTAGCGCCAGATTGTACTAATGGAATCTTCTTAGATTCTGGAGGAAATTCTGGAGACCATTCAGTTAATGAGAACATTACTTATACCATTTGTCCAGATATGATGGGAGATGGCGTAAATGTTGAATTTACATTTTTCTCTTTAGAGAATAATGGGGCAACAGGATGTTGGGATGAATTGACAATTTATGACGGACCAGACACTATGTCTCCAACAGTTGATTCTCCTAATGGACCAGGATGGTGTTGGGATAGAAATGATGCACCATCTCAAGGATCAGGTGACTTGCAAGGAATGACAATTACGTCTACAGATGCTACAGGATGTTTAACATTTGTATTTACATCTGACGGATCAGTAACACGTCCAGGTTGGTCTGCAAATGTAACATGTACTCCTTTATCAGTAGAATCTGCTGAGGTAAGAGGATTTATTCACTATGTTGATACAGTAAACAATACATTTGTAGTGAATGCACAGAGCACTATCAATGCTATTGAAGTATACAACTTAACAGGACAGATCATTACAACTGCAAAGCCTAATGCTGCTGCAGGAGAAGCGAACTTAGGTTCAGTAAGTAATGGAGTGTACTTTGCAAGAGTAACTTTAGAAAATGGAAGAACTTCAGTCGTCAAATTCGTGAAGTAACCTTCTAAACATATATTTATCATTAAAAGCTGTTCTTCATTGAACAGCTTTTTTTGTTTCCCTATATTTGCGGCATGCAAATAACATTTTCCATTGTTGTTCCTGTATACAACAGACCTGATGAAGTAGCAGAACTATTAGAAAGTATCGCGAAACAAAGTTTTCAAGAAGATTTTGAAGTGGTACTCGTAGAAGATGGTTCTACGCTTCCTGCAAAAGAAGTAGTGGATTCGTATACAGATTCTTTAAACATTAGCTATTACGTTAAGCCAAATTCAGGACCAGGTGATTCACGTAATTATGGAATGAAACGCGCCAAAGGAAACTATTACCTCATATTTGATTCAGATTGTATCTTGCCACCGCAATACTTATCAGAAGTTTCAAAAGCGTTAAAAAATAAGTATGTAGATTGTTTTGGTGGACCAGATGCAGCGCATAGTTCATTCACAGATATTCAAAAAGCAATCAGTTATGCAATGACTTCATTTGTAACTACTGGCGGAATTCGTGGAGGAAAAAAGGCTGTCAATAAGTTTCAACCTAGAAGTTTCAATATGGGAATCTCTAAAGAAGCTTTTGAAAAAACACAAGGTTTCGGGCAAATTCATCCAGGAGAAGATCCTGATCTTACCATTCGTATTTGGAAAGCTGGCTACGAAACAGTACTCATCCCAGAAGCATATGTATACCACAAGCGTAGAATTTCTTGGGAAAAATTTCATATTCAAGTCAATAAATTTGGTATGGTGCGTCCTATACTAAACCTATGGCATCCTAAAACGGCAAAACTTACGTATTGGTTTCCTACTTTATTCTGTGTAGGTTTCTTAGTTTCGTTGTTTCTAAGTATATTTTTTGCTTTTCATTGGTTTTTAGTCGGATATGCTGTATATTTTGGTATCATATTGTTGGATGCATTGCGTACTACGAAAAGTATCAAAATAGCGGTATTATCAATTATTGCCGTGTGCATTCAATTTTATGGGTATGGTGTTGGGTTTTTAAAATCGACCATTGCACTAAAATTATTTAGACAAAAACCAGAAGAACGCTTTCCAAAGCTCTTCTTTAAAAAATAAACATGCTCAAAGGAATTCAAAGTTTGTTTTCAGAAATATTTAAAAAGAAAAAAATCAACGTATTTCTTCTCTTTTTCTTAATTTCTTTTGTCGTATGGATACTCGTAAAGCTTGCCAATACCTATACAGATACGATAACTATGAAAGTTGCGTATACAAATTTAGCAGATGATAAAATTTTATTAGGAAGCGAAGAAAACACAGTACAAGCACAAGTGAAAACTACTGGGTTTCGTATGTTGCGACAAAAATTTTTCACGAAGGAAGTAGAAGTAGACCTAAACAAAGTATCTAAAGCAAATACAGACAATACTTTTTATGTACTAGCGGATGCTGCTGTAAACAAACATCTCTATCAAGATATTGAAATTTTAAAGGTGTCGCCAGATACACTATTTTTTACCTTAGGAAAAAACAAAACTAAGCAAGTTCCTGTAATTCATCAGTTGGCATTAGAGTTTGATAAAGGTTATAACTTGTACGATTCGTTACGTGTAGAACCAAATTTTATTAAAATTTCTGGTCCAGAAGATATCGTAGATGAAGTAAAAGTTGTCTATACCGAAATCAAACAGCTAGAAAAAATTAGCACCAATATTGATCTAGAGTTACAATTGGTAAAAAATGATTCTTTAAAACGTTTAACCTATTCACAAGCTACGGTAAAAGCAGTCGCAAAAGTAGATAAATACACGGAAGGAAAGCTGAGTATTCCCTTGCATGTGCAAAATCTTCCGCAAGGATATTCCATCAAACTATTTCCTAAAGAAGTAAGCGTTACATTCACCACAAATGTCTCAGACTTTAATGAAATCACACAAAATGATTTTACGATTTTTTGCGATTACAATGATATAAAAAATACGAATGCTTCTTTTTTCATTCCGAAATTAGCCAAATTTCCAAAATCGTTAAAGAGCTATCGTATTGAAAACAAAAAAATAAACTTTTTAATCAAAAAATGATTGTAGGACTTACAGGCGGAATTGGCAGTGGAAAAACAACCATCGCAAACATGTTTCATGAATTGGGTGTTTCTATCTATATTGCTGATATTGAAGCAAAAAAGTTGATGAATACTTCTACAGAAATCAAAGCAGCATTGATAGCGGTTTTTGGAGAAGAAACCTATGTTGATGGTGAACTCAACCGAAGCTATTTATCAAATATTGTTTTCAATCAGCCTGAAAAGCTCAAACTAATCAACGCCATTGTGCATCCACGAGTTGGTCAACATTTTAAAGATTGGTATGCTGCACAAAGCGAAGAAAAGTATGTTATAAAAGAAGCTGCCATCCTTTTTGAAAATGGTTCGTATCAACAATGCGACAAAATTATCACTGTGGTTGCACCTATGGAAATACGTTTTCAACGCTTGTTAGCAAGAGATCAATCCACACGAGAAGCCATTCAAAGTCGTATGAACAACCAATGGACAGATGTTGAAAAAATAGCACTTTCAGATTATGTAATTCACAATGAAGACTTAGAAAAGTCAAAAGAACAAGTAGCGAAAATTCATCATGAAATTTCGCTGTTATGCTCGAAAATCTGATGAAATTAACATATTTGTTAAGGTTTGGTTAAAAAGTTAATATAACCGATATTATACGTTAATTTTGATCAAATGAGTAAACGATTATTTATTGTTCTAGTCATTTTGATGAGTCTATCGCTCATCGGGATTATATTTATTCAAGGATATTGGATCGCTACTGGTGTTGAAGAAAAGCAAGAATCCATCTCCTTAAATGCAAATCAAATCCTAAACAATGTGTCGGAAAGAGTCTCGGAATACGAAGATCGACGCTACTATTTAAAGTTTCAAAAACTAATAGATAGTGTGGGAAGCGATTTAAAAGATTCACAAGTACTAAACGTCTTTCAAATTACTAGTAGAGATGAAAAAAACAATGAAACTAGTATTTACACACGCGGTATAATAGAAGAAGATTACAATATTTTTCCAACGTTCATTGACAATACTTCAGAAGATGACAGCACTTCTATCAAAAACTATACACGTGTAGAAACACGCGTAATTTATCGTGAAGATTTTTTAGATAATACAAATGTAAAATTATCACCAATACAAAAAATCAGAAAGGTAAACAACGTGTCTAAACAAATGGTGCAATACAAGGACATTATTAATGAACTTACCAAACAAGCACCAATTGACGAACGTGTTTCCGCAGATTTACTTTCGTTTTTGATACAAGGACATTTGGTTGAAATGGACATAGATCTTGATTTTGAATTTGGTGTGTACGATGACGGACTTGCCACAAAGATAAAATCTGACGGTTTCAAAATAACAGATGATGGATTGTATGAAGTACCGCTTTTTGAAGATAACGACGAAAAAAGTGGGTATACACTATTTGTAAGTTTTCCAAAGCGAAACAAATATGTGTTATCTTCTATCATGGGCATGGCAATTATGTCGATAGTTTTTACGTTAATCATTATTATAGCGTATTCAAGTGCTTTGTATCAGTTGATTAAACAGAAACAAATCTCTGAAATCAAAACAGATTTCATCAACAATATGACGCATGAGTTTAAAACGCCAATTGCCACGATCAATTTAGCTTTAGATGCAGTGCGAAACCCTAAAGTGATTGATGATAAAGAAAAAGTAAAGCGTTATCTACGAATGATTCGCGAGGAAAACAAACGGATGCATGCACAAGTTGAAAATGTATTGCAAATTTCCAAGCTAGAAAAAAATCAGCTAGATATCAGTAAGGATGAAGTAGATGTACACGACTTAATTGAAGATGCAATGTCGCACATTGAATTAATAGTAGAAGATCGTAAAGGATACATAAAAACGCATTTAGAAGCCGAAGATTCAATGGTCATGGCAAACGACACACATTTTACCAACGTTTTGGTAAACGTACTAGACAATGCTATTAAATACACTGACGGAGAACCAAAAATTGATGTTTTCACAGAAGTAGTGAAAAGTAATAGTACCATACAGATTAAAGTAAAAGATCAAGGACAAGGAATGTCTAAATCTGTACAAAAGAGAATATTTGAAAAATTTTATAGAGAACATACAGGTGATATACATAATGTAAAAGGGCACGGACTTGGCTTGGCTTATGTAAAACGTATTATAGATGACCACGGTGGTCAAGTAAGCGTTGAAAGTGAAAAAGGTAAAGGAAGTACATTCATTATCAAATTACCCTTAATATCGTAACTAACATGGAGATTCAAAACAAAAAAATTTTATTAGTAGAAGATGATCCGAATTTTGGAACTGTATTAAAAGACTATCTCTCAATGAACGATTATGACGTTGTTCATGCAAAAAACGGAATGGAAGGATTTGAAAAATTCAAAAAAGACAATTTCGACCTTTGCATTTTAGACGTGATGATGCCGTATAAAGATGGTTTTACACTTGCGAAAGAAATTCGTGAAAAAAATACCGAAGTTCCTATCATTTTCTTAACTGCCAAAGCATTAAAAGAAGATGTAATGAAGGGCTACAAAGTAGGCGCAGACGACTACTTAAACAAACCTTTCGATTCGGAAGTATTATTGATGAAAATTAAAGCAATAATGCAACGTAAAACTTCTGATTCTGTAGCAGATAGCAAACAGTTCGAATTCGAAATTGGTCGATTCAGTTTAAACTCAAAACTTCGTTTCTTAACGTTCGATGAGGAAGAGCCAATCAAATTATCGCCAAAAGAAAACGAGTTATTGCGTTTGTTAGCATTGCATGAAAATGATTTAATGCCAAGAGAATTAGCCTTAACAAAAATTTGGAGAGACGATAACTACTTCACTTCAAGATCTATGGATGTGTATATAGCCAAACTACGTAAGTACTTAAAAAGAGACGAAGACGTAGAAATCTTAAACATTCACGGGGAAGGATTTAGATTAGTTATCAAGAATAAAGCAGAGTAGGAGTAAACTGCTCATGTTTTCCCTCAAACATTGAAAAATATAGTCGACTTCCCGAATGTCGACTTTTTCATTTATTCTCTAGTAAGTCTATGGATAATGTCCTTATGTAACGGATGTTCTTCTTGTAATGTGTTGCGATCTGCCAATTCGAAATCATCAAAATCGAATCCTGGCGCTACGGTGCAACCCACAAATGCATACGAATCTTTTTTGGGCACGCTTGACGCGAACCAACAACCCGCAGGAACCACCAATTGCGGCTGTTCTCCGTTGTCAAAATTCATTCCTACGTTGTGTTCGGTATACGTTCCATCAGCATCAATAACATGAACACTCAATGAACTTCCACCATAAAAATGCCAAATTTCATCTTGTTTAATACGATGAAAAGCCGAAAAATTCTCAGAAGTCAATAAAAAGTAAATACTCGTACAATAACTGCGATCTCCTGAAAAATTAGCAGGTAACGCAGCTTTTGAAATCATGGTGGGACTTCTATATACCTCTTTATAAAATCCGCCTTCCGGATGTGGAAGGAGTTCTAAACTTTCTACAAGTTGTTGTATTTCGGTATTCATTGGGTATTCGGTTTTGGTTGTTTGGTTAGTATTCTATTATTACCTCTAGTGAGATTTGTAATCATTCTAGCGTGATTTGTAATCTCGCATATAATTTGAAACGTTAGCGGTTCAATAGAAGTGTATCAACTTTCTCAATAATCGTTTCCACATCTTCCTCATAATCAAACCACAAAGTGTTTTTATCTCTTCGAAACCAAGTGCCTTGTCGTTTGGCGAAACGGCGTGTATTTTTCTTTATTTCGCTCACGGCGAATTCTAACGTGCAGTTTCCATCCAAATATTCAAAAAGCTCACGATAGCCAACGGTTTGCAAAGCATTCAACGTTTTGTGCGGATGCAACGCTTTGGCTTCTTCCAACAAACCTGCTTCCATCATGATATCGACTCTGCGATTGATGCGATCGTACACAATTTCCCGATCGGCAGTAATACCAATTTTGATCGTTTTAAAATTTCGAGAAGCCGATTTGTCTTTCAAAAAGCTAGAATACGGTTTGCCGCTTCCAATGCATATTTCCAAAGCACGTATCAAACGATGCGGATTTTCCAACGCAACACGCTCATAATACACAGGATCTAATTCTTTTAATTGTTGTTGAAGCGAAGCAATGCCTTCATTGGCAAGTTGTTCATTCAACTGTGTTCTAATGTTTGCATCTACTTTTGGAAAATCGTCCAAACCTTTCACAACCGCATCTACATACAATCCACTTCCGCCAACCATGATGACGGTATTGTGTTTTTGAAATAAAGTATCAAGCTTTGTGATGGCATCTTTTTCAAACTGTCCCACATTATATGCATCAAAAATGCTGATATGCTGAATAAAATGATGTGGTGCGGCATTCAGTTCTTCCTCCGAAGGAACGGCAGTTCCAATTGTCATTTCCTTAAAAAACTGTCGCGAATCGCACGAAATAATTTCTGTTTGAAAATGTTGCGCCAATTTGATACTTAGCGCAGTTTTTCCAATAGCAGTCGCACCAACAACAGCAATGAGAGTTTTTGTCATAAAAAAGATTAATCAGTTTCTTCCGGATTTAAACATTCGCCACAATTATAACAAAATTCCGCTTTGTTTTTATGATTTGAAGTTGCACAGTTTGGACAAGATTGCGTGTTTAAATCTACATTTTTATCCATCGTAGCCAACTCGGCGGTCACAATTCCTGTAGGAACCGCAATAATTCCATATCCTAAAATCATAATAATAGAAGCGATAAACTGACCTAAAGGTGTATACGGCGCAATATCACCATAACCAACAGTCGTCAGTGTTACAATTGCCCAATAAATACTTCGAGGAATGCTGGTAAAACCACTTTCTTCATTGCTCTCAATCAAATACATGATAGAACCTAAAATGGTACAGAGAATCAAAATGAACATGATAAATACGCCAATTTTGATACGACTCGCTGTCAAAGCACGCATAATATTGTTCGATTCTCCAATATAGCGCGCCAATTTCAAAACTCTAAAAATACGCATCAAACGCAGCGCACGTAAAGCGATCAAAGATTGTGAACCCACAATAAAGAATGATAAATACATTGGAATCGTAGATAGAAAATCAATAATTCCATAAAAGCTAAATATATATTGTTTTGGTTTGCGAATACTAATAATTCTGGCAAAATATTCAAACGTAAAAAGTATCGTAATTACCCATTCAGCGATAATTAGAAATCTACCATGATCACGTGCAAAATCGCTCACACTTTCTAGCATTACCAAGGCAATACTTGCTAAAATTAACATCAATAAAACGACGTCAAATAACTTTCCTGCAGGTGTATCTGCTTCGTATATAATTTCGTGAAGTTTTGATTTCCAACTTTTCGCCATATTGCTAAAATACTATAATTTCTTTTTAATACCGATTCGTGTATTTTTTTGAACAATAGATAATTTACTAAAAAAGTCTTTCAATTCTTGATATTCTTCAGGTTCAAAGTAAAAATTATTCAAAATAAGCTTGAATGATAAATTTAACTGCCCATCTTGTTGTACAACTTTCATTCCGCACACCGCTTTTCCGTTTGCTATGGTAAACGTTTGATTTTCCGGAATACTTGTGTATTCATAATTAGAAGGAAGCGACACTAAAAAACGCGTGGTGTAAATTCGCGAAAACGCAAAGTCTACAGGAAACTGGCGTTCATCTAGCTGAAAAGGATTTTTGGAGAACACTTTTAAGAAAAACGGATCTAAAAACGTTTCGCCTGCCGAAAAAGTATCTTCGTCAAAATCTAAAGTATAGACTTCTTTTATAGGTTTTTCTACGGTTAATAATTCGTCTATTTCATAATCAGAAATTTCTAAAAATGAAAAATCGTCTTCCAAATCGTCCACGTATTTTTCGGAACCTTTTTCTGATAATTCTGCACGTTTTTGATACGCTAAATAACCTGTATTGGTTTGCGAAAGCTTTCCTTTGGCAGTTCCGTCTTCGGTTATTGTAAGGGTTACCATCGTATTTTGACGATTGTCTTGAGACGGATTGATAACATACCAATAACTCGGATTCTTAAAATCCATCGCGCGACCGTTATAATTCAGTGCGCGAATTGGCAATAAACCAAACGATAATTCCTTTTCAGTGGCATCTAACAAAAACGTTTCTTCCCCAATAGTAATTTTAGCAATCAAATAATTAAAGTTAGACATTACTGGGTGTTTTAGCGTTGGCAAACCTTTGGCACGCGTAGAAAGCATCACGGTTTCTGTTTTGATGTTCGCAGCAAGTAAGCTGTTGACTAAAGACAGATTGATTTCTGATACGTTTCCAACTTTATCTTGAAACGCTTTTCGCACATTGGCATCGTCAAACAATCCGTATTTGCCATTCCACGAATAGTGATTTTTAATAAATTCATACACACGTTTCGCCCTTGCTATTTGCGATTTGTCATTCAAAATGTCTTCGGAAAGCTGATTTTTAAAGAACGATTTTCTACGTACTTGCGCACCAATATCTTTGTCTTTTCGCATTTCCTTATCAACTGCTTTCCAAGTTTTGGTATACACGTCTTTTCCGCCGTCAAAACGGATAAATTCTGAAAGCTCAAACGCAATTTTAGACAAATAATTATTTTTAGAAAGCATATACGATTCTTCCTTAAACGCAGGCACATCTTTCATGGCATACTGCAACAATTCACAATCGGCACGACTAATCATGCCAGGAATTTTAAAGCACCTTTTTTCAATAGTAGCTTTATTAACGTCTAATTTTTGAAAACCACTCAACGTACGATTATAGCGATAGTTGGCAGGAATTTTTGCATTGAATTCACTGTATACTTTTGGAAGATCTGATTGAAAATCCCAGCCTTCAAAATTGAAAATAAATGGTGATTCCAGCGTGTATTGGTATTCTAAAACACTTCCTACTTTTACATTCGGAAATGTGAATCGTTGTTCTCCATAAAAACTATTGATATCTACCTTAAACACTTGATCTTTTGCAAGTTCATTTTTTTCACCCGGATTGTGTGTAATGGCTTTTACATTTTTAATGACTTCAAATGATTTTTTCCCTTTATAAAAAGGAATAGAAATATTGGCTTCGTCCAATCCTTGCTTGTCTAAAATCTTGATTTTTGCATAAAAATGCTTCACCAAGAAAATGCGGTCGCTGATCACGTCAAAATAATTCTCACCATATTCTTCTAAAATAACGGCGTGTGCGGTGGTATCTTTCGCATACACGGTCATGTTCAGTTCTTCTTGAGAGACTTTATTGAACTTCTCGCTCATTGGGTTTTGCGCATGCAACGTGAGCGTGCATACAATGGTAACTAATAAATAAATCGGTTTCATGATTGAGTTAATGTATTAAAGCGTAATGATTTTTAATTTATTTTTTCGGCGGAGATGACTCTGAATGATGTGTTGCACATCGCGATTGTTTTGCATCGGAGTAATGATGCTTTTTAGTACGTCTTTATTGGTAATTTGATAATTGAGACTATAAAAGCCAAAACCTTTATATTCGCCATTTTCTATCAAAATAGCACTGCGTTCATCATGATGACGTCCACGATCAATAATGAGCATATTTTTAGTAGCATAGCTGTATTTGTCAACCACTTTTGCGGCACGTTCGTTGTAACTTTCGGTCGATTCTTCCTGTATACATGCACCATTACATTCTTTAATGGTATATTGAAAACAATGCGATTTACTGGCATGCAACTCGTTAATTTTTTGACATAATGAAAATTCTTCCGTCAACTTAAACATCACATGTTTGGCTTGTGACATATTGGTAAAAGTGGTGATGTATTTTTTGCGTCCGTCTGCTTTTTCAATCCGAAATCTCGTATAACCATGTTCGTCCACATACATATTCATCGCATATTGAAAAATATGTCCTCGCTGTGCACGATTGTACATTGGTTTTTTACGTTTAATTTCTTCACTCTCTTTCAAAAGCGCAATCAACTCACTTCCAGTGCGTTCAAACGTAACGGCAACTACTTGTTTCTGAATCTTTTTCGATTTATTGTTGGTGCCCGTAAAATGCTGATTGACTCGTTTTTTGATGTTTTTACTCTTTCCGATATAAATAATATCACCTTTGGCATTGTGCATATAATATACGCCCGTTGCGGAAGGCAAGGTTTCAAGCATATCCAAAAGACGAGTAGCTACTTTTTTCTTTATTTCTGTTTTAACGGCTTGTTGAATGATGCTTTTCTCAGAATCTTTATCTAGCAATAGCTGAAACAATTTTACTGTAGCCAGTGCATCGCCAGAAGCTCTGTGGCGGTCACTCATCGGAATGCCCAATGCACGTACCAGTTTTCCAAGTTTGTATGATTCCATTTCTGGAATTAACTTTTGGGAAAGTTCTACTGTACACAAGGATTTTCGTTTGTATTCGAAGCCTAAACGTTTAAATTCTGTTTGAAGAATTCGATAATCAAAACTCGCGTTGTGTGCTACCAGAATACAGTCTTCTGTAATTTCAACAACACGTTTGGCAATTTCGTAGAATTTTGGTGCATCGCGAAGCATTCTAGAATTAATTCCTGTCAAATTCACGACAAAAGGTTGAATTTCACGCTCTGGATTTACCAAACTTATAAACTGATCTACAATTTCATGACCATCAAACTTGTAAATTGCTATCTCTGTAATTCCTTCTTCATTATATTTTCCACCTGTGGTTTCTATGTCTACTATTGCGTACAAACGATATGCATTGTTTTATAATTTCGGTATAAATATAAAAATATCCTAAGGATGTTTCCTATCTAATGGCGCTAATCTTTGAAAATAATTGATGAAATGCTAAGATTTATCTTTTTATTACTTTTCTTACAAATTTTAATCTCTATATTTATATAAATTTTATAAAGCAAAAGACATGAAAAAAAATAATTTGAAATCATTAAAATTAAACAAAACAGCTATTTCTAGTTTTAGCACTTTAAAAGGAGGTTTTGTAAAGTATGATATGACAGCAGAATACTCAAGATGTGATGAGAAATGCGACAGCAAAGGTGATCATTGTATTTCTCAAGATACCAGCTTCTAGGAAACTAGCGGACTTTGGTTCGCTTTTTTATTACTTACATTAGAAATTATCATACATCATGTATAGGATGTTAATTGATTTCTATCAACAAAATCATATCAAAAAAGATGAATGCTCTACATTTGATAATTTCGTGCGCCAAAAATGCTACTTCCAATACGAACCATCGTACTTCCTTCTGCAATCGCCAATTCGTAATCGCCACTCATGCCCATAGAAATAATGGTTAAGTTTGAATGTACAGATTGCAAGGTGTCAAAAGTATTTTTTAAATGTTGAAACTCTTTTTTTACTTGCGTTTGATCGTCTGTAAAAGTTGCCATTCCCATCAAACCGACAATTTGTACATTTTCTAGCTGTTGAAACTCCTCAGAAGCGAGTAGGGAAGTTGCGGCTGTAGCGGACATTCCAAATTTAGAATCTTCTTCCGCAATTTTTAGTTGAAGCAAACAATCAATCACACGATTGTGTTTTTTAGCTTGCTTGTCAATTTCTTTCAAGAGTTTCAAACTATCTACACCGTGAATTAAATCGACAAATTCTGCCATGTATTTCACTTTGTTGCGTTGCACGTGACCAATCATGTGCCAAGAAATGTCTTTGGGAAGTACGGCCCATTTTTCGGCCATTTCTTGAATTTTATTCTCGCCAAATACACGTTGTCCTGCGTCATACGCTTCTTGCAAATCGCTAATAGGTTTTGTTTTAGAAACGGCTACAAGCGTAACATGTTTGGGGATTTCTTGGTGATATTTTTGAATGTTGAGTGTGATTGACA
>CAZHSA010000059.1:0-15869 GCA_964535135.1 uncultured Kordia sp. | reverse complement strand
CAAGCAAAACTAACGGCTGACGCTGAACACATTCAATGCATTGTGGCAGACATTGGCATGGAAAACGAAATCAAATTTGGACAAACACAACATCCTGAGTTACATGATTATGCCGATGGCGTAGATACAATGGCTTTTTTGACGAACTTAGATACGCACTAAAAGGTATTCACAAACCACTGAAAATGATAAAAATCTTTAGAAAATTTCGCAAACAACTCCTACCGAAAAATAAATTCGCAAAATATATATCGTATGCAGTTGGTGAAATTGTCTTAGTGGTGATCGGAATTTTAATTGCCTTACAAATTGACGGTTGGAAAGAACAACAAGAAATGTATCAGCATGAAAATAACATTCTTGAAAATTTATACAGAGACTTATCTGCCACAAAAGAAGAGTTACAAAGTGATATCAAAGCGAATCAGCAATCCAAACGAAATCTTGAAATTGCACTAAAAAATTTAGACAATAACATACCATATACAATGGCGATGGACACACTTTTTCCCGCTATTGCCAATTGGGAAAGTCCGTTACCCACATTTACAACGTATGAAATTTTTAAAATTGAAGGCATCCGCATCATTCGAAGCAAGGACATAAAAAATGGTGTTATCAAATTTCACGAGTCTACACTTGGGTTTATCATCAATGATTATGACAAAGCAGAATGGGCGTTGTTTGAAAATGTCACCTTGCCATTCATCACAAAAAATCTAAGCTATACAGACCAAAACGGGACGGTAAGTTTACAACCTAATGACTACCATGCTCTATCTAAACAAGCAGAATTTCGAAATATACTAACACTTGCCATGGCTATGCGTGCCAAAGGATTGGCTTTCTATGAAAAATCACTCCAAGAACTTAGTAAATTGCTAGCGCAGATACAAAACGAGATTGATAAAAATCATACAGAGTAAACAATACTAGCCACCAAAAGAGATCAACGCATTCACTAAAAATATTAGTAAAATTATAGCAACAATTCGTTCATAATTTAGGAACTTTGCACAAAATAACAGCACACGACAAATACCAAACAATGAAAAAACATAACTTTAGCGCAGGACCTTGTATATTACCACAAGAAGTTTTTCAAAAAGCTTCTGAAGCGGTATTAAATTTCAACAATGACAATCTTTCTATTTTAGAAATTTCACACAGAAGCAAACCTTTTGTAAACGTCATGGAAAAAGCTCGTAGTTTGGCTTTAGAATTATTAGGATTAGAAGGAAAAGGCTATACAGCTCTCTTTTTACAAGGTGGCGCAAGTATGCAATTTTTAATGAGTGCGTACAACTTGTTAGATACAAAAGCAGCGTATTTAAACACAGGAACGTGGAGTGACAAGGCAATTAAAGAAGCCAAACTATTTGGTGAATTGGTTGAAGTTGCTTCTTCAAAAGAATCAAACTTTACAAACGTTCCAAAAAACTATTCAATTCCTACAGATGCCAATTATTTTCATTGTACTAGCAACAATACCATCTTTGGAACACAAATAAAACACTTCCCAGAAACGAATGTGCCAATAGTTTGTGACATGAGTTCAGATATCTTCTCTCGTCAATTAGATTTTTCTAAGTTTGACTTAATCTATGCTGGCGCACAAAAAAATATGGGACCAGCAGGAACGACTTTAGTTGTTATAAAAGAAGACATTTTAGGAAAAGTCAACAGAACCATTCCTTCTATGTTAGATTATAAAATACATATTGGAAAAGACAGCATGTTTAACACACCTGCGGTATTTCCTGTATATGTTTCCATGTTGACATTAGAATGGCTAAAAGGTATTGGTGGCATTACTGCGATTGAAAAAATAAACGAGCAAAAATCTGCATTACTTTACAACGAAATTGACAGAAATCCACTATTCCGTGGTATTGTAGCAACAGAAGATAGAAGTCATATGAACGCTACTTTTACCTTGACGGATGAAGCGCTGAAAGATACGTTTGATACCATGTGGAATGAAGCTAGCATTAACGGACTTAACGGACACCGAAGTGTTGGTGGATATCGCGCATCAATGTACAACGCATTGCCACTAGAAAGTGTACAAGTACTCGTGGATGTAATGCAAACGCTTGAAAAGAACGCCTAATCTTTAAATCATTTAATTTTTGAATCATTCAATCATTACATCTTTCAATCTAACAATATGAAAATATTAGCAAACGACGGAATTTCTCAAAGCGGCATTGATGCGTTAACCAACGATGGTTTTGAAGTCATCACCACGAAAGTGGCACAAGAACAGCTGAGTAACTATATCAACAAGCATGACATTGTGGGACTTTTGGTACGAAGCGCTACAAAAGTTCGCAAAGACTTAATTGATGCCTGTAAAAGTTTACAGCTTATCGGTCGTGGCGGCGTTGGTATGGACAATATTGATGTAGCGTACGCGCGTAGCAAAGGTATTCATGTAATTAATACGCCAGCAGCATCTTCAAGTTCGGTGGCAGAATTGGTATTTGGGCATTTGTTTAATGGTGTACGTTTCTTGCACGATTCCAATAGAAATATGCCGTTAGAAGGTGATTCTCGTTTTAAGGAATTGAAAAAATCCTATTCGAAAGGAAGTGAATTGCGCGGAAAAACCTTGGGAATTATTGGTTTAGGTCGTATTGGTCAAGCTACGGCAGAAAGAGCGATTGGTTTGGGAATGAATGTCATTGCTTCTGATCCATTTATGGAAAAGGCAACGATTTCTGTGGAATTTTTTGATGGACAATCGTTAGACTTTGACATACAAACAGAAGCGATGGAAAGTGTATTGCAAAACGCTGATTTTATCACATTGCACGTTCCTGCTCAAAAAGAATACATCATTGGGAAAAAAGAACTCGCTTTGATGAAACAAGGTGCCGGAATTGTCAATGCATCACGCGGTGGCGTTATTGATGAAGTTGCACTGATTGATGCGTTGGATGCAGGAAAACTGAGTTTTGCAGGTTTAGATGTATTTGAAAATGAACCAACACCAGCTATTAAAGTATTGATGAATCCGTATGTATCACTAACACCACATATTGGAGCAGCAACTTTTGAAGCACAAGACCGTATTGGACTCGAATTGGCTACACAAATTAGCGCGCTTTTAAAGGCATAAATTAATTGTTTTAATAGAGTGAAGAAGCGTCATTTTGAAATTGATATAGAAGTGCATCAAGCACATTTCAGTCAAAATCTCGTTTTTGATTGTTAAAAAAATCCGTTCATCCCATATTTCTGCACTTTATACGTTTCATCTAAAAAATTCACACGCATACTATAAGTCTTACAGAATATTACTATCTTGTTTTCATATTAACAATAAATATCATTTTTAAAATGTCTGGAATTTTAGATTTATTAAATAGCGATTTGGGAAAACAAATCATTGGTGGCGTGAGTAATGAAGTTGGGCAAGACCAAAATAAAACAGCTTCTGTATTAAGTATGGCGTTGCCTGTACTTATGGGAGCTATGAAAAGAAATGCTGCTTCCCCACAAGGTGCAGAAGGATTAAACAATGCTTTAGAGAAAAAGCACGATGGAAGTATTTTAGATAATTTAGCAGGCCTTTTCGGTGGCGGAGTTGATCAATCAGTAAAAGATGATGGTGATGGAATTTTAGGTCATGTATTAGGAAATAGCAGACAAAATGTTGAAAATGCTATCAGTAAAAAATCTGGCGTAGATACTTCTTCTATCGGAAACATATTAAAAGTAGCTGCCCCATTATTGATGGGAATGTTAGGAAAGCAAAAACGTCAACAAAATGTACAAAGTTCTAACGGAATCGGAGATTTGTTAGGCGGATTACTTGGTGGCGGAAACGCAGCAGCACAAGCTCCACAACAACAAAGCTTTATTGAGTCTATTTTAGATGGAGATAATGACGGAAGTGTTTTAGATGATATTGCTGGTATGTTTTTTGGCGGAAACGACAAGAAAGACAACGATAACAACAGCGGCGGTGGACTTGGCGGATTGCTAGGTGGATTGTTCGGAGGAAAATAATACTTCACAAAAACATATATAATAAAAAAGCATTGACAAACGTTGATGCTTTTTTTGTTGAGACATATTTAACGGACTTCGTGCTTAGATCTAAGACTTACTCAAATTATTTGAAACGTCTTTTCGAAAGTTTTTCAAAAACGTGTGCAATCTGTTTCTTTTTAAAATTACTTTTTGTTTGAAATTCTTGTCATCCGCACTTGATGTGGAATCTTACGTACTATTTTGAAAAGCTAAATTTAGTTCAGCTTGACGTTGAAAGTTCTTTTTTACTCTATAAAAGAAAAAATGACAAGAATAATTTCTAACTTATCTAATCGTGATAGTTTTTATAACATAAAAAAGATGGTGTTAATTGATAATATACTCGGCTATACCAACTATATTTTATGAATATGTACTAAAGATAGTTTTTTTGATGCAATACAAAACTAGCCTTCTTTATAAAAGAAAAAAACTCAATCATTCAAAAGATATACTCACGCACTCAAACCGCTACTTTACTCCTTACCACAAGCGTAGTACTTAAAAAATCGTACCTTTATACTAAATGATATTTTTATGAAAAAAGTACTATTCTTATTGATTTGTTCTGGAATCTTCGTCTATTCCTGTTCAATGAAAGAAAAAACAATCACCCAGAAAAAAGACGATATCCAAAAAGTGTCAGATACCATCCGACTCTCACTGGCAAGCGATGAAGACTCCGAATACGAAATCATCATCTTTGAACCTGGTTTTGCTGCGTGGTTGCAAAGTTATGCACGACCGAGAGATTACTACTCGCAACAATTTTTAGAAGGTCGAAACCGCATTTATGTAACCGAATGGAACATTCGTTGTATTGAACCTTCGCGCTACGACGCCAATTTGTATCAGCAACAAATCAATTTTCGCAACAACGTTGATTACGGGTATGAAGTCAATTACCAACTGTACTATTATTTTATATTTTTTCAACAAAAATATAAGCAAAAATTGGCTGCTTTTCCGGCTCGGTTATAATGTAGAAGTTATGTATATTTGCTAGCGCAAAAAAATACACATGACTTCATTTAAAGAACGTTGGGAAATTAAACACAACTGGCAACTAATCTTTCCTTTTTTAGGAATCCTTGCGTTACTTTATACGGCGTACCTTTTTTCAAAAAATATCATCCGCTCGTTTGTAGATCGTCATGAACAAAAAATACTGTACTATGCGCTCATAGCCGTTGCAATAGTGCTTTGTTACTTCATCATGCTACGGTTCTTTTTGTGGTGTTTTAAAAAGTTGGAAGGCAAATGGGTCACCAATTATCGTTGGGAAATCATTGCGATCTTCTTAGTTTTTGCCATCACAGGAACAAGTGCGATGCGAATTGCAAAACCACTACTCTATTGGTTTGGTTTTAGCCGAACTCTATTTCCTGAAGGTTTTTTGGGAGGATTTTTATATTGGATGATCCGAATTATCATCATTTTACCAATTTATCAACTCCTTTTGATTGTTTTCGGAACGCTTTTAGGGCAATTCAAATTCTTTTGGGCTTTTGAAAAGAAAATGCTTAAACGCATGCGAATCATAAAATAACACACACTATTATAACTACTTATCATAAAAAAACACAGGCAGTTCAGGTAATTTTACACCAATTATTGACACTGAACCACTGTTTAGCTCGTAATTTTCATAATAATTTGTGAATTCTACAACTTCATATTTTTTTAACACTAAACCTTTTACTACATTTGTCCTATAGATTTACGAAACGGTAGATCATAATTACCGATGAAACCTGTAACCTACATAAAGGAAATACTCATTGCGTCATTGTTCCTTGTAACCTTGATGCTTCCTTCTTTTATACAGTTTTCTCACCAATTAGAGGAAGAACACTCATACAACATTTGCCACGAGCAAAACGATCACATTCATGAAAATAACATGCATTGTGATATGTGTGACTATCAGTTTTCAAATTTTACTTTTGATTTCACTGGTCACCCAACATTGATAGTACCTCCAATTATTTCAATAGCAACTATAGGCTCAACTGCGCCTTTATGCTATTTTTCACCGCGTACGAACACTCAATTGCGCGCACCGCCAAGCATTTCTTGAGATTACTCAAACTTACATTTATTTTTAATTAAAGAATTTACATGCGTACATATATATGTATGA
Organism: uncultured Kordia sp.; assembly: GCA_964535135.1. Classification (GTDB taxonomy): domain Bacteria; phylum Bacteroidota; class Bacteroidia; order Flavobacteriales; family Flavobacteriaceae; genus Kordia. The sequence continues at coordinate 9,685 of CAZHSA010000059.1, read as the reverse complement.
TGTTGCTTTGTAGTGTTATGTTTGCGCAAAATGAAGATTGCAAGTATACACTATCAGGTAAAATCATAGATTTACATGACAATTCTGTACTTCCGGGTGCCACACTCATTATGATTGGAGAAGGAAAAACAGTTGAATCAGACATCGACGGAAAGTATATGTTCACCAACCTATGTGACGGAACATATTCGCTTCAAGTATACCATCCAAATTGTGAGACTCAGATTTTCAAAGTGAAAATTTCTAGTAACATGAAACGAAATTTCAAACTAGAACACCATTTAGAAGAACTGAATGCTATTACGTTACAAGCTTCTGTTTTTGGTAGTAAAACAAAAACAAGTTTTGAGCAAAAAGTAACCGAAAAGCAATTAGATAGATTTACAAATGCTTCCTTAGGAGACGTTTTAAACACACTCAGCGGTGTTTCGTCGCTCAATACAGGAAATGCAGTAGTAAAGCCTATTATAAATGGGCTTCATAGCAGTCGTGTCGTCGTTATGAATAATGGTGTCCGAATGGAAGATCAAGAATGGGGAGCAGAACACGCACCTAGTATTGATGTCAATACCATCGGAAACATTACGCTTATAAAAGGTGCAGGTGCTCTAAAATATAGTGGAGATGCTGTTGGTGGAATGATTGTGACAGAAGCTGCAAAAATTCCAGTAAAAGACACCATTTATGGTAAAACACATGTAACAGCTGCGTCCAACGGTCGTGGCGGCTCAGTTACTTCCACACTAACTAAAAGTTATAAAAATGGTTGGTATGGTGGTGTTCAAGGAACTTTAAAACGATTTGGTGACTATGAAGCACCAGATTATATCTTGAGCAATACAGGTAACTTTGAACGTAGCTTTGCTGCGCGTGTAGGCATCAATCGTTTTGATTACGGTGTAGAAGCCTATTATTCTTTCTTTAAAAATGAAATTGGCATTTTGCGTGCATCACACATTGGTGGTGCGAGCGATCAGGTGCGTTCCATCAATAGCGGAATTCCATTAATCATCAATGATTTTACGTATGACATTGAATCACCAAGACAAGATGTAACACATCATTTGTTTAAAATACGTGGATTTAAAAACGTTAAAAATTTAGGAAAAATAACGCTCCAATATGACTTTCAACAAAACGAACGTCTCGAATTCGATGTTCGTAGAAGTAGCAATGATGACGATAGAGCATCTTTAGATTTAGCATTAAACTCACAAACCATTCGTTTGGATTTAGATACAGACAATACCGATTATTATAATTTAAAAACAGGAATTATGGCACAATATCAAGAAAATGTGGCAGATCCGAGTACAGGTGTACGAAGATTGATTCCTGATTATGAGCGATTTAATTTAGGAATATACGGTGTTGCTGATTTTTCAATAACGGACAACTTTTTGGTCGAAGTTGGCGCTCGATTTGATTATTTTAATATTAACGCCCAAAAGTTTTATAGAAGTTCTTTTTGGGAAGACAGAAACTACGATATACTGTTTCCAGAAATTGTAGTGGAAGAATTAGCTAATCAAGTATTGACGAATCCGAAGTTGGACTTTTCAAACGTTTCGGCTACGTTGGGTACACGCTATAAATTTAATGATGACTATACACTTTACGCTAACTATTCACTGGCTTCGCGCGCTCCGAATCCGTCTGAATTATTTAGTGAAGGTTTGCATCATTCTGCCTCACGAATCGAATTAGGAGATTTACGTTTTGACTCGGAAATTGCACACAAAATGTCAATTACCTTGCAAAAACAAGGGAAAACCTTTGGCTTTTCAGTGAATCCTTATATCAACTTTATTAATGATTTTATACTGATTGAACCCACAGAAATTCGACAAACCATTCGAGGAAACTTCCAAGTTTGGGAATACCGACAAACCAATGCTACACTTGTAGGTGTTGATATTGATGCGTCGCTTACATTCAACGAAAACTGGAATTTCTATCATCAATTTTCATTGGTAAAAGGATATGATGAAACACTCGATTTGCCATTAATAGATATGCCGCCCATAAACACAATGAACGGATTGGTCTATCAAAACAAGGAATTAAAAAACTTGCGCGTAGAGTTGCAAAGTGAATATACATTTAGACAAAATGAATTCCCTGACAACAACTTTCAAGCGTTTATTCCTGAAACAAATACATTTGAAACAGTAGATGTAAGTACACCGCCTGAGGCGTATCATTTATTGCATTTACACAGTAATGCTGACTTTTCTTTGAGTAAAAATACAAAGCTCAATATTGGACTGTCAGTGACTAACATTTTCGATACGAACTATCGAAATTACTTAAACCGTTTGCGTTATTATGCAGATGATTTGGGTAGAAACTTTTTAATTAATCTAAAAATTACGTATTAAAAAAAAATCGAACATGAAAAAATTTAGAATTTCAATCTTAGCCGCAATCGCAATTACCGGACTCGTATTTACAGGTTGTTCAAGCGATGATGATGCACAACCAGCACCAGTGAATGAAGAAGAAGTAATTACTACAGTCACTGTTACTTTAGTGCCAACAGCTGGTGGAGCTACCATCACATTAAAATCAACAGATTTAGACGGTGACGGACCAGACGATCCAGTTTTTGATATTTCAGGAAATTTAGCTGCTAATGCTACCTATACAGGAGCTGTTGTGGTGTTAAACGAAACGGAAACTCCTGCTGATAACATCACTTTAGAAGTAATTGAGGAAGATTTAGAACACCAATTTTTCTATGATGCTTCAACAAGTTTAAATATTACTACAGATGGTTTTAACGAAGATACAGCTGGTAATGTTTTAGGAACTTCGTTTACGGTAACTACAGGTGATGCAAGTACAGGAACGTACACGGTAACGCTTCGTCACGAACCAACAAAACCAAATACAGGATTGTTAGATGCTGGTGGAGAAACAGATGTAGAAGCTGTATTCAATGTAACAATTCAGTAATAGTTTCGTTGTTAGTTGCTAGTAATTAGCAATATAAAATCAACTATAAAAGCTAAAAAAGCCATTACGCTACTGTCTTAATGGCTTTTTTATTGGCTTTTTTTAGCTAACAGATTATAAAAAATTATAGGTTCTTAAGTACACTGTACAATTTGAGTCGACTTGCAATAAAAAAACATCTACATTTAGATGAATTAAACATTAAAAGTCAACGCAATGAAAAAAAAGAATGTAAAAGCACTTCTACTTAATAAAAAGTCAATTTCTAAATTAAGCAAAACCCACAAACTCTATGGTGGTGCAAAAACATCTATTGGACTTGTGTTGGTTTGCCCAACAGTTCCTGATACAAGGTGTAACTGTCCAGCTCCATTCACTCTTACATGTATAGAATGTTTCACAACAGTTTGTGCCTAAAAATGTAAATAAAAATCCCATAGTAAAACTACGGGATCTTTAAGCTATACAATCAATTGAAATACTACATTGCCACTGGAAATGGATATCCGTTAATTACATACGGTTTCGTACTATTGTCTGGCGTTCTTCCTGCATCTGGTTTCAACGTGTATGGAGCATTTTTGGGTTGTAAAATGTCCATTGCTTTTAAAAATGTGTTGTTATACGCTGCATCCGCCATAAAACATCTGGATTTCCATTGACTTTCTGTGGTCGTTTTCCAATTGTTGCATTCCACAACAATATCACCACCGTTCATTGCTGGTTGTTGTTTTTGTAGTGTAGTTCCCATTACAAAAGCTTCATCAAGCGTTATTCCAGTTTCTTCCAAATTGGCGATGTACGTTGCTGAAACCATTCCTGTACGATCGTGTCCACTCGCACAATGCACATAATAAATATCTAAGGTTGTTGAATTGGCATCACTAGCCATGGCTGTTTTTAGTTGTTTAGTTAAATCGGCTAAATCTTGTCCAATCATATCTGGTTCAATATTCCAACGGCACCATTGTCCTTTTTTATTTTCATCAGCTAATGCTGGAATCATTGTTGGTGTTGCAGGAAACCAAGTTTGTGTTTCCAATGATGGTGTATTTTTATTACCAAACGAGTAATACTCATACGCCCAAATATATTCTTCCGCTTTGGACAATAAAGAAATATCATGCAATACATACGAATCCATTAGCGGATCAATAGATGCGGCTTCACAAGCGGCTGAAATTGCATTTTCAAGATCTGTAAAATTGATCAATTGATTTCCGTTCGTTTCTTTCCCCAAAGGAGAATTACCGCGTACTAATAGGTTTTTCTTTTCCGCATCGTAATCCACAATATATACTTGTGTTGGGTTCAGTACTTTGGCACTGCTTGGCGGCGTTGAAGGGTTTGCCGCTGTTGGCATCACTACACTTAAAACGGTTGTGTCATGTTCTGTCGTATTTTTTAAAGCACTTGGTGTAAAAATCGTAGGATTGTCGCCTTGCGCAGCATTTCCCGTTACTTGCCACACAAACGAACTTGATACCGCCAAAATAAAGCAGACATTACATTGCGATGCCGTATTTCCAAATGAATTGCTAGCATAGGTGGTATGCACTATTGCATCAATATATTCTCCATTGCCAACTGTAAATACAATCGTATCGCCTCCTTTCCCAGAAATGCTTGTTACCGAACTTCCAGCTACTGTTAAGGTTGCAGTAGAAAATTTTTGCAATTGAAGTGTACAAGTCTCAATACTTGCATCAATTTCTAATGAATATGTTTTTGTATTTGCCATGATATTGAATTGATTTAATTACTATTAGATTTCAATTCAAAAGTAGTAGTGTTCATAGCTATATAGCTGCGTAATTTTACCTCTTTTTATAAATCAGATAAAATTAACATCGTCAAAGTCTGACAGAAAAATTACGGAAACAACCGCACAAAAGCATATATTTTACAGTTGTTATTTTGTGTTTAAAATTTCAAAAACTTCTTTTCCTGCAAGTAGAATAGCTGCACAGGTTTCTGTTTCTAAATTTTTAAAATGATCATCTTCAATAAGTTTCAATTGCAATTGCTCCCAATCTTTTAAAACATCACCTGTATATTTTTTATCAAAAATACCATTGCGCATTCCAGCAGCCACACTGTAAATCATCAAAGCGTTGACTTGCTCCGTTTTTCTAACATAACGCGCATGTAAGGCTTCTAAGAACACATCAATTGCCTTTGTTGTATTCTTTTTTAATTCTTCAATCGTTAGGATTTCTTCACTAAATTCTTCAATCGCACGAATTTGTGAAGCACTATGTAAACCCGCTTCTCCTGAAAAATCTTGTATTGTTATACTTTCTAATTGTTGCAATGTGTTGCGATCATTTTTGGCTGTATACGACCAAATTAAGTCCATCAAATTTGAGTCTTCTTCATCCACATCTTCGGACTCTTCGGTTTGATATTGCTGAATATTGAGCAATTCATTTTTATAGCGTTCTTCTTGTGTGATTTGATAAAAAGCTGCTATTCCCGCATAAAACATTCCGTAACGCCAACTTTTTTGAACGACATCATGATTCGGGTTTTCCAGCAAATGTTCTGCAATCTGTCGCAATAGTATTACCAAATTCGCTTTCGTCACTTTTGAATCCGCTTTTTTCTTTTCTAAATTCATTTTTACAGCCGTTTGATACCGATCTTTAAAATCTAGTGCCGCTGTTTTGTTGCGCGTATCGTGTGCATAATAAATATATTTTGTATTCTGTAGCCATACAACTTGCAACGGATTTCCATTTTTTGCACCACGAACGGCAAACGGTCGTACATTGTCTTTGGTTGAATTTTCGGTGATTTTTGTAATATCCCACGATTTTCCGCTGTCTTCAGTGGTCCACTGCTCTATCTCAAAAATACGGTCTCTTTTTACGGAAAGATAAATGCTATTCGGTGTCTCATGATCAATTACAATACCGCCCGAATAATGCGGAGCTGCTTCAATAGTGCCTTGTCTTGTTTTAGGAAACCATCCGCCAGCATTGACCACATCATAACTTTTCCATTGATTATTCTCAAAAGTCGCATACGCATAAATATGTGTTTCTTCATCGAAAAACTTTGCATACGTCACAATCGGATTTCCTTTTGCATCTTGTGCAATGTCCCAATTCCACGATTTGCTGTGTTCGGTTTCATATATCACATCCAATTCCGATTGTTGAACAGGCAATTGTGATATTTCTTTTATTTTTTGTCCATTAGCTTTGTAAAAAGCACCATTCTCATAGTACATATAGTACAATCCGTTTTTGGTTTCTTTCGTTGGATGTCCGTCCGTAAACGTAAAGTGTATTTTAGAAACGCCATCCGAATAGACTTTGGTGTACGGAGTTTTTACATGTTCTTTCTGACTTGGCATGAATAAAATTTTTCCTGCTGACCATGTTTTTCCCTCATCGGAAGAAACAGCATATGATGGCTTTAAAAACGTTCCGCGCCAAAAAAGATAGATTTTTCCGCCTTCGGCAGACAATCGTACAGGATTTGTGTACGTGTGATGCATGGCGCTTGCATTGCGAATCTGCTTCGTATCATTCAAAAATAATTCGCGTACTGGCGACCATTCTGAAATATCTTCTGGATTTACAGAAACTCGCATATACAACGGACTTGTCTCTTGTAAGTGTGTATTAAAAAAGACGAGTAATTTGCCATCATCATCAAATAAAATTGAAGGATTGTTGTGATCGTCAATTTCTAAATTATCATAAATCACTTTAGAGTCTATGGCATGCGTATCATGATCGTAATAACCAATGTGTACATCGCCGTAATTATCAATCCAACCCGTGTAGGTTCGTTTGTGTTTTCCTTCAAAATACACTGCTCTAGGATCAGAAAACCAGCTCCAAACGCCATTAAACGTGATAGATTGATAGTTTTCAGAAGAAGTTGTTTTCGTATTTGCAAGCGTGCGTGTTTCTCCATTTTGTGCTGCACAGCTTATGCACAACAAAAGTAAAATGATAGATGCGTAATTGAGAAATTTCATGAATACAAACCTAATGAAATTTAGATAAACTTTGGTGTGCTTTCAAATTTCATGAAGTGTTTTCTTAAGTCTACGTATCAATTCATGCAGTTCGTCTTCGTTGTAGGACGCAAAACCAATTCGGATGAAATTGTGTCCACTATTTGCAAGATCATATCGTTGCCATTGCCCAATTTCTAACTTGTGCTTTCTTGCAACCTCTGAAACGTTAGCCCAAGCATAGGTATCGTGTAATTTTGCCCAAACTGCCATGCCACCTTTTGGAATTTCAAACTCAAAAAAATCACTAAGTTCTTCTTTTAAAAGTCTACAAAACAAATCGCGTCGTTGTTTGTAAATTTTCATCACTTTCCGAATATGTCTGTCCAAATCGCCCGATTGTATAAAAGCTGCAAAAGTCAATTCTAACAAAGCATCTCCTTGCCTATCTACAAAACCTCTTAATTTGGCGGCTTCATCAACAAATTCTTTAGACGCAATTAAATATCCAACTCTAAAAACGGGCGCAACTGTTTTGCACACTGAACCTATGTAAATTACATTTCCGTTGGTATCATGACTTGCAAGTGGCAAAATGGGCGCATGATTGTAATTAAAATCATAGTCGTAATCGTCTTCAATAATCGCAAAATTGTAGTTTCTTGCCAAGTTTAAAAGGTGAATTCTTCTTTTGGCAGAAAGTGTCACTGTCGTGGGATGATGATGATGCGATGTTACATATACCGCTTTGATTTGCTGTTGTTGGCATAGTTGTTCAATTTCCTCTGTGACAATTCCGTTTTCATCAACCGAAACACGTTTTACAGTCGCATTTTGATTCAAAAAAGTAGCATCTGCAGAAGCATAATTGGTTTGTCCCACCACAATAATAGTTTCCTTTTGAAGCAATAATTGCGATGATAACCAAATTCCCATCTGACTTCCGCGCGTAATCAGTACATTTTCTTTGGTGATGTGTAAACCTCTCGTTTCATTCAAATAAGTAACTAAAACTTCTCGCAAAGTATTATTTCCGTACGTAGAGCCATAAGACAAATGTGCAAAGACATTTTTTTTAGCTGAAATTCTTCTGTACGTTCTTGCAATATCATTAATTGGCGTTAATCTTCCGTCTGAAATTCCGTCATTCAAATACAGAACGTTTTCAAGTTTCGTTTTGGGGTTTTCGGGGAGAATAGAATTTTTATAAAAGGAAAATCCTGCTGTTTTTTTGATATCGACAGTAGTCCGATCATGTAGTTTTTGTTGATCGAGTTCAGGTAAATTCCGATGTATAAAAGTTCCTTTTTTAGGAATACTTTCTACCCAACCTTGCAGTAATAATTCTTCATAACAAGCAACCACTGTTTTTCTATGCACGTTCAGTTGTACTGCTAATGTTCGGCTACCAGGAAGTTTGGTATTGGGCAATAAAGTCTGACTTTTAATGAATTGTATAATCTGATTTGACAATTGCAGGTATAATGGCTGATTGCTTTTTCTATCAAATTGAATACTGGTTTTATACGGAAACATCTGGACTACTAATTATATGAATACTGGACGATTATAACAGTCCATAAATATAGTATTTTTGAAGTATAAAAGCAGGAATCATGACAAAATCAGACCTAAACCCTTCAGAATTTGCAACATACTACGCAAGGTATATTGACAAATTAGCTAACGAAACAACTCTTGTAAACGGCTTTGAAATTGGAAAACAACACGTACTGAGTTTCTTTACATCAATTCCAAAAGAAAAATTAACCTACAGATATCAACCTGAAAAATGGAGCATCAAAGAAGTGTTACAACATATGATAGATACAGAGCGAATTTTTATGTATCGCTGTTTTAGAATTGCAAGACGAGATACAACTCCGCTCGCTGGATATGATCAGAATGTATATGTAGATCCATCGCAAGCCGACGACAAATCCATTGAAGACTTATTGAATGAATTTACGATTAATAGAAACAATTCAATTTCATTATTGAATAGCTTAACAGCTGAAGATTTATCTTTTATAGGAAATTCAAATGGCGGAGTGATGTCTGCCAGAGCTGCCGCCTTTACCATTATAGGTCATGATATTTGGCATATGGAAGTAATAACAAATAGCTATTTACCATGATTCGCATACAACTTGCCAATGAAGCAGATACAGAAATGCTAGCATTGTTAGGAAGAATAACATACCTAGAATCGCATGGGCATTTTATTGACAATAAAACCGATTTAACAGCTTATGTAAATAAAGCTTTTTCAGTTGCTACAACACGGAAAGACCTCAACAATCCTACAAACATTTTCTATATCCTGTTTTTAAATGATTTGCCCATTGGATTCACGAAATTAGTACTAAACGTAGCACATGAAAGTGTGGTTTCAAATAATAATTGTCGCTTGGAACGAATCTACATTCTAAACGAGTTCATTCCCTTAAAATTGGGACAACAGTTGCTCCATTTTTGCATCAAAAAAGCCCAAGAATTGCAATTGGACACCATGTGGCTTTCCGTGTATATTAAAAACAACAGAGCCATCCGATTTTATGAAAAAAATGAATTTAAAGCCGTTGGCGAATTAAACTTTGAAGTAAACGGAACGCAGTATGAAAATACGGTATTCTCAAAAAAGTTATAATTATGAAAGAATATTCAAAATCAAAATTAAACAGAGTGAAACGTGGACAAATCAGAGCTACGTACGATGTTGAAGCTATCAATACCATTTTAGATGCTGGTTTT
>CAZHSA010000058.1:0-16019 GCA_964535135.1 uncultured Kordia sp. | reverse complement strand
CTTCTTTCCCATAAAAATAATCTAAAAATAAATTTTCAGAATACGCCGTAAAGCTCTCATGAATCCACATATCGGCAATGTCAACATTGGTAATATTATTTGCAAACCATTCGTGTCCAGATTCGTGAATGATGATAAAATCGAACTTCATTCCCCAACCCGTACGACTCAAATCGAAACCTCTATAGCCGTTTTTATATCCATTTCCATACGTTACTGAACTTTGGTGTTCCATGCCCAAATACGGCGCTTCTACAAGCTTATAACTATCTTCATAAAACGGATACGGACCAAACCAGTGCTCAAAAGCTTCCATTGTTCGCGGTGCATCTTTAAACTGTTCTTTGGCTTTCTCCAAATTATCGCGCAGTACATAATAATCCATGTCCAACATGCCATTTTCGCCTTTGTATTTTTCGCCAAAATGCACATAATCGCCAATATTAATATTAACACCATAATTATTAATCGGATTTACCACATTCCAATGATAGGTTTTGGTATTGTCTTTCTTTTCTTCCACGCCAATCAAACGTCCGTTAGAAACATTCATCAAATTCTTTGGCACATTCACGCTAATCTTCATGCTATCCACTTCGTCGTACATATGATCTTTGCACGGCCACCAAACACTCGCGCCCAATCCTTGACAGGAAGAAGCCACAAAAGGCAATCCGTTAGTGTCTTTTGACCATGTAATTCCTCCATCCCACGGTGGACGTCTCGCTACTTTTGGTTTTCCTTCGTAAAAAACTTTGACACTATATAGTTGCGCTAATTTTTGTTTTTTTGTGAGATGAATAAAATGCGCATTTCCCTCATGTGTAATTTCTAATTCTTCACCGTCTTGCATCGCTTTTGTCAATTGTAGCGGCGGTTGCAAATCGACTTGAAGCGTTTTTTGTCCTTTTTTCACTACCTTATACTGAATCGTATTGCTTCCTGCAATGGTTTTTTCGGTTGGATCAACTTTAATATCTAAATGATAATGTGTTAAATCCCACCAAGCGCGTTCAGGCGTAATAGAACCACGTAATGTATCTTGCTTTGTAAAATTTTGACAGAATGCTTGTGTACTCAACAAAACAAGCGTAAAAAGGAAAAAAATAGTGAAGTTGTTATTTTTATGCGTCATTTTAATAAAAAAGTTAAGTATGGATAAAGGTACATCTATAATCTGAAAACTAATAAATGAAAAGTTAAATTTGTAGTATAGACACAGAACTTATGAAATTCAATACCAAAACCATTCACGGCGGACAAGAGCCAGACAAGGCGTATGGCAGCGTCATGCCACCTATATATCAAACATCAACTTTTGCACAAAGTACGCCTGGCGGACATAAAGGATATGAATACGGACGCACGCACAATCCGACACGAAACGCGCTCGAAAATGCGTTTGCAAGTTTAGAAAATGGAAATTACGGATTGGCGTTTGGTTCAGGTTTGGCGGCAATTGATGCTGTGATGAAATTATTAAAATCGGGCGATGAGGTCATTTCTACAAATGATTTATATGGTGGAACCTATCGTTTATTTACTAAAATTTTTGAAACGTTTGGTATCAAATTTCACTTTGTTGGGATGGAAAATGCGGAAACTATTGAATCGTATATCAACGAAAACACCAAACTGATTTGGATTGAAACACCTACCAATCCGATGATGAATATTATTGATATTGAAGCGACTTCCGCCATTGCTAAAAAACACAATTTGCTAGTTGCTGTAGACAATACGTTTGCGACGCCGTATTTACAACGTCCGTTAGATTTAGGAGCAGATATTGTGATGCATTCCGTTACCAAATATATTGGCGGACATAGTGATTTAATTATGGGCGCACTAATTGTAAAAGAAAAAACACTTGCGGATCGTTTGTACTTTATTCAAAATGCGAGTGGCGCTATTTGTGGACCGATGGACAGTTTTTTAGCCTTGCGCGGTATCAAAACCTTACATGTGCGCATGCAACGACATTGTGAAAACGGAAAAGCCATTGCAGCATATTTAGCGAAGCATCCAAAAATTTCAACAGTATATTGGCCAGGATTTGAAACCCATCCGAATCATGAAATTGCCAAAAAGCAAATGGACGATTTTGGCGGAATGCTTTCTTTTGTTACCAAAGGAAACGATTATGATCAGGCAATTAAAATCATAGAAAACTTACACGTGTTTACTTTGGCAGAATCGTTAGGTGGCGTAGAATCTTTGGCGGGTCATCCTGCAAGTATGACGCATGCAAGTATTCCGAAAGAGGAGCGCGAAAAAACAGGTGTGGTCGATTCACTCATTCGTCTAAGCGTAGGAATTGAAGATGTAGATGATCTTATTGCGGATCTGGCGCAAGCTTTAGAGAAATAAAGATGATTCTAAAAAAAATAAGCATTAAAAAAAGCCATTCCGTTACGAATGGCTTTTGTGTATATAAAATAATTTTTTCTAAAAATTCAAGTAATAGATATATCCAACACTAATAACAAAACTCCAATCGTTTGCTCTGTTTTCTGGATATAAGTTTTCATCAGGATTCAAACCGTCTACCCAGTTTGAGAAATAATATCTCCAACGAAAATCTAATAATAAATCGGAAGTTTCTGTAAACTTGTAGCGCGTACCAAGACTTGCCACAATTGACCAAGTAGAACTCGATTCATTTTGAAACGCGTTTTGATACTTTACAGGAAGCACGCCTGGATCTTGCAATCTACCAAATTCAGACTCCACTGTTGGTGTAAAATAATGATATTGTACTCCTAGAGCTGCATATGGTGCTAACAAATAACCACCACTTTCAAACTCTCGGATACTTCTAGGGAAAAACTCTAGCTGTGTTCCTAAATTTATAACACGTGTACTACCACTCATAGCACGCAATTGTTGTGCTGTTAATGATGTTTTATTATCGGCTACAAAACGACCAAAGTGCTCTAAATTTACCGTAGTATAGGTTAATTCATTTCGTACTTTAAAGTGATCATTAAAATAGGTATATCGTGTAAAACAGTTACATTCTGCACGGTATGAGAAGTTTAAGTAATGTACAATACCAAATTCGGCACCTACATTACCAATATTGGTTTCAAAGTCACTCCGCTCTCCATAATCTGACTGGAATGCATTCGGTCCAATAATGAACCCGATTTCATGAGAAAATCCGAATTGGGCGTAGGTAGTCCCAACACACATAAGCATGAAAAGTAGGAGGATAGGGCAAATTCTGTTTAACATGTTATAAACCAGTATTAATATGAGGCTATACAGCAAATATATAAAAACCCTTAAAACAAAAAAACAAAAAGTGTATTAACTAATGTTTACTATTGTTTTATTGTGTTCTGGAAGCACTTTTAATTTATGATATTCGAAAACGTTATAATATTGTCAAATTATAAAAAAAAGGCGGTTTTTTTTTAATTAAATGTATATTTGCACCGTAAAACAATGATATTAATAAAAATTTGTTAATCAAACTTCGTTTATGGAAGCAAAAGTAAAAGACTTTTTAGACTTGGTAAAGCAGACAAACGGTCACGAACCTGAATTTTTGCAAGCAGTTCAGGAAGTAGCGGAAGCTGTAATCCCTTATATTGAAGATAAGGAAAAATACAATGGGACAAAGATACTTGAAAGAATGGTAGAACCTGAGCGTGTCATTATGTTCAGAGTTTCATGGATTGACGATAATGGAGAAACTCAAGTAAATCGTGGGTATAGAATTGAAATGAATTCTGCGATTGGACCTTACAAAGGAGGATTACGTTTTCACCCAAGTGTAAACTTAAGCATCCTTAAATTCTTGGCATTTGAACAAGTATTTAAAAACAGCTTAACCACGCTTCCAATGGGTGGCGGAAAAGGTGGATCGGATTTTAACCCAAAAGGAAAATCGGATATTGAAATTATGCGTTTCTGTCAAGCATTTATGTCGGAGTTATTTAGACATATTGGACCAGATACAGATGTTCCTGCCGGAGATATTGGTGTTGGTGGACGTGAAATTGGGTACATGTTCGGAATGTATAAAAAACTGAGAAACGAATTTACAGGTGTTCTTACAGGGAAAGGAATTACTTGGGGCGGATCGTTAATTCGTCCAGAAGCTACCGGATATGGAAATGTGTATTTTGCACAAAGCATGTTAGGAACGAAAGAAGAATCATTTGAAGGAAAAATAGTGACTGTTTCTGGTTCTGGAAATGTAGCACAGTACGCAGTAGAAAAAGCTACGGAGTTAGGTGCAAAAGTAGTAACGATGTCTGATTCTTCAGGATATATTCATGATGCAGACGGAATTGATGCTGATAAATTAGCGTTCATCATGGAACTTAAAAACGTAAAACGTGGAAGAATTCATGAATATGTTGATCAATATCCTTCTGCAACGTTCCATAAAGGTGAACGACCTTGGAGTGTAGCCTGTGATGTAGCATTGCCATGTGCCACTCAAAATGAATTGAACAAAGAAGAAGCACAAGCTTTAGTTGATAATGGTTGTATTTGTGTGAGTGAAGGCGCAAATATGCCATCTACGCCAGAAGCAATCGAAATATTTTTAAACAACAAAATATTATTTGCGCCTGGAAAAGCATCAAACGCTGGTGGAGTAGCTACTTCTGGTTTAGAAATGACACAAAATTCATTGCGTTATAGCTGGACTCGTGAAGAAGTTGATGAAAAATTAAAGCAAATCATGAAAGATATTCATGCTGCTTGTGAAGCATACGGAAAAGATGAAAACGGATTTATTGACTATGTAAAAGGAGCCAATATTGCTGGTTTTGTCAAAGTAGCAGATGCAATGATTGCGCAAGGCGTTCTCTAACAAGCAACACAAAATAATACTAAAAGCTTTCTACTCATAACTGTAGGAAGCTTTTTTTTATGAATAATATATGATAAGCAATCCATTTACGTTATTATTAAATATATTTGGTGAAATATTTTAAAATTAGTGTTGTTTTTCTTCAATAAAATAAGGTGTTTAGGAAAAGCAAAGGCTATCAAACAGCATTAAAATAAAAAGACGAATGAAGAAAATTTTGTATTTGTTATTGCTTACTTGTTCTGTTTTAGTACATGGACAATCAGCTAACAATTCTTGGTTAGGTCATTATTCCTATAATAAAGTGATTGACATATCGCAAAGTTCAGATAAAATATATGGAGCTTCTGACAATTCGTTTTTTACGTATGATTTGCAAACGAATGAAATTTCTAAATATTCTACAGTTAATGGACTCTCAGGAGAGGAAATAAGTACCGCTTTCTACAGTCAATCTGGCGATAAATATGTACTTGGATATGGCACTGGACTTATTGAAATTTTTGATCCAACTACGGGAGAAATCAATAAAGTAGTAGACATTGTTGATAAACCGACGATTCCGCCAAATGAAAAAAATATCAATCATATTTTAGAATATAACAATACCTTATATCTTTCTACTGACTTCGGAATTTCACTATACGATATCAATGCCTTAGAATTTGGAGACACGTATTTTATTGGGCCCAACGGAAGCCAAATAGAAGTACGCCAAACAGCTATTTTTGGAGAATATATCTACGCTGCTACTAGAATAGGTGTGTTTAGAGCTATTGTTGATAACGACAATTTAATTGACTTTACAGAGTGGGAACGCGTCAATACTTTTAACTGGAGTGGAATCGTAGCTTTTGGCGATGAATTATATGGAATTACTTTGACAAGAAGAGTATTTCGATTTAATGGTGTAGGTTTTTCATCTGTACCACAAATTCCACAATTTACAACACCTGTAGAAGATTTTAAGGTAACGGAAAATTATATGATCGTAGTGCATAACGAACAAGTACACATATACGATTCAGATCTCAATGAAGTAGTTGGTCTTCAGTCTTTAGAAGAATATCCAGAACTCGAATTTAACGCTGCACTACTTCTTGGAAACACCTTATACTTAGGAACAGAAACACAAGGAATTTTGGAAACTACATTTCCAATGCCCATGACGGCAAATCAAATATTGCCTAACGGTCCTTTATTAAACAATACATTTTCTATCACGGCAATACCTAATGAACTTTGGGTTGTATATGGCGATTATACCGCAGGATATGATCCGTATCCGCTAGACAATAGAGGTGTGAGCCACTTAGAAGACATGGCTTGGACAAACATTGCATACACGCCAGATTTTGATGCAAAAAGTATTGTACATGCTACTGTGAATCCGTCCAATACAAATGAAGTATTTTTAAGTTCATTTTTCTCAGGAATATTAAAAGTGGAAGAGAATGCGCCTGTAGAAATATTAAATACAACCAATAGTGATTTAGAATCGCTTGACATTGGAGTGCCAACGTATATTGACATTCGAATTGGAGAAACTAAATTTGACGTAAATGGCGATTTGTGGGTGTTAACTTCTAAAGTTGACAACGGAATTAAAGTATTGACTAGTAGTGGACAATGGGAATCATATACTGTTACAGAAATTATTAGTGATCCTTTAAATGGCGAAAATGGACTGTCTAAAATCGAAATTACGGAAGGCGGTTTAAAATGTATTGCCACTCAAAATCACGGAGTTTTAGTATTTGATGAAACACGCAGTGCAGGTTCTCGTTTTACTTCGATTAGTGATGAAGAAACAGGAAATTTACCAACAACGGATGTAAGAGCGGTACGTGTAGATAAATCGGGGAATTTGTGGATTGGAACTGTGCAAGGAATTCGTGTATACTTTGGTATTGACGGTATTTTTGATGATAGCGATCCGCAATCAAACGATATCATTATTGTAGATGAAGATGGCGTACCAAAAGAATTACTATTTCAACAAACAGTAACCGATATTGAAGTAGATGGCTCTAACAATAAATGGATTGCAACATCTGGTTCAGGAGTATTTTATATGTCGCCAGATGCTACAGAAACACTAGCACATTTCACAAAAGACAATTCGCCTTTACCAACAAATACAGTCAATAATATTGAAATAGACGCTGAATCGGGACGCGTATACATTGCTACAGCAAAAGGATTGCTATCGTTTCAAGGAACAGCTACGGCGCCAAAAGAATCTTTAGACAATGTATTTGCGTATCCAAATCCAGTGCGACCAGGATACAGCGGCGATCTTACAATTTCGGGATTAACTAACAATGCCAATGTAAAAATAACAGATATTGAAGGGAATTTAGTGTTTGAAGCTACTGCAGAAGGCGGGACTTTACTATGGGATTTAACAGCGTTTGGAAGACACAAAGTTGCTTCTGGGGTATATCTTATTTTAATTGCGAGTGAAGATGGCACGGAAACCAAAGTCACCAAAGTGATGATTGTTCGCTAAATGTTAGTTACCACCAAAGCTATTGTCATTTCTACCATAAAATATGGAGATTCAAGTGTCATTGTAAAATGTTTTACGGCTTCTGACGGTATCAAAAGTTATTTGCTACGTGGAATTTTAAAATCGAAAAAAGGCAAGTTAAAAATTGCGTACTTTCAGCCATTAACGCAGCTTGAAATTGTAGCCAATCACAAAAATAAAGGCAGTTTAGAATACATAAAAGATGTCAAAACGGTATATCCGTACGTTTCCATTCACACACAAATAGACAAAAGTGCTATTGCTATATTCTTATCAGAAATATTAAACTATTCCATTCAAGAAGAAGAAAAAAACGAAGCGTTGTTTCAATTTATAGAAAATGCGCTACAGTGGCTCGATATACATGATGAAATTGCCAACTTTCACTTGGTATTTTTAACCAACTTAACAAAGTATTTTGGGTTCTTTCCAGAAACAAAAAACATCCACAAAAAGTATTTTGATTTACAAGAAGGTCAATTCTTTGATGATAGTACACTCAACGAATGCATTACAGGGGAAAATTTAACATGTTTCAAACAGCTATTAGGCATAAAATTTGATGCGCAAAATACCATAATGTTATCCTCGCAAAGAAGAAATGAAATTCTAGCAATATTCATTCAATATTTTAAATTACATTTGCAAGGATTTAGGCAACCAAAATCAATGGAAGTGTTACATGAAGTATTTAAGTAAAATAAAAGGTTTTGTCGGTATCGTCGCTTTTATTTTTTCGCAAGTTCTTTTTGGTCAAGAAATTCAAGTAAAAGACATTGTTAACGATAGAAACATTTCTAACGTTAACGTGTACAATGCTGATCAATCAAGAGGAGGCATCACCAATGCTCGCGGTAAGATTGACATTAGCCAATTTTCAGATACTGAGAAAATCACTTTTCGTCATATTTCTTACTTGCCCGTTACTTTCACAAAACAACAAATTCTCGAAAATAAAAATATTGTTTACTTAGTAAAACAAACTGCTGAGCTGTCTAAAATTGTGATTTCAGTTTCCAAATGGCAACAAAACAAAAAAGAAATACCAAAAAAGATCGTCAGTATCAATAGCAAAGAAATTGCGTACACAACTCCACAAACGGCGGCAGATTTATTGGAAAGAAGCGGAAAAATATTTGTGCAAAAAAGTCAACTTGGAGGTGGTAGTCCTATAATTAGAGGATTTTCTACAAATAGATTACTCCTTTCTGTAGATGGCGTACGTATGAACAATGCTATCTTTCGTGGAGGAAATGTTCAAAATGTGATATCAATTGATCCGTTCAATGTAAATAATACCGAAGTAATTTTAGGGCCAGGCTCCGTAATTTATGGAAGTGATGCTATTGGTGGCGTCATGAATTTTTACACAAAAACACCCAAACTTTCTTGGAATGAAGAAACGCGTATTTCAGGAAATGCTAGCACGCGCTATGCAACAGCGAACAACGAAAAAACAGGGCATTTTGATATCAATATCGGACTTAAAAAGTGGGCATTTTTAACAAGTGTTACCTACAGTGATTTTGATGACTTGCGTATGGGACGAAACGGTAATGAGGCGTATTTGCGACCAGAATTTGTAACGACGATCAACGGGCAAGACGCTGTTATCAACAATTCAGATCCTACCAATCAGCGATTTACGGGATATAACCAAGTGAACATGGCACAGCGTATAAAATTGATCTCGGATGATATTTGGGAATTTGACTTAGGACTGCATTACTCAACCACATCGGACCTTCCGCGCTACGATCGCTTAATCGAATACCGTGATGAAACCTTGCGTTACGGAGATTGGTACTACGGACCACAACGATGGTTTATGGCGAACTTTCAAACCCAGAAAAAAGGAAATAACACTTATTACGATAATGTAAAATTTACCAACGCGTATCAACGATTTGAAGAAAGTAGAAACAGGCGTAACTTTCAAGATGTTATTTTAGGCGTAACTGAAGAAAAAGTAGATGCAATCTCCTCAAGTTTAGACTTTGAAAAACGATTCAATCCAAAAATAAAAACATTTTACGGGCTAGAATATGTGTACAACAAAGTGCACTCGGACGGATCGGATGTAAATATTAGCACCAATGAAGTGGTAGACGCGGCGTCTCGCTATCCTGATGGCGCTACGTGGCAGTCTATGGCAGCCTATGCGAGTTTTGAGTACAAGCCCAATCCTAAATTTACATTACAATCAGGTTTACGCTACAATCATATTCTTATAAATGCAGATTTTGACACTACATTTTTTCCGTTTCCATTTGCAGATGCAAATACCAACACAGGCGCATTTACTGGAAGTGTCGGATTTAGCTGGTTGCCAAAAAAATGGCAAATTACCGCAAACATTGGTACAGCTTTTAGAGCGCCAAACATTGATGATATCGGAAAAGTATTTGATTCAGAACCTGGATCTGTCGTCGTGCCAAATCCAAATCTAAGACCTGAGCATGCATACAGTGCAGAATTTAGTGTACAGAAAAAAATTGGAAGCAGTTTTGATTTGAATTTTACTGCGTTCTACACGTTATTAGACGATGCTTTAATTCGAAAAGATTTCAATCTCAACGGTGAAACTGAAATCGTATACAATGGCGAATTGAGTAATGTGCAAGCCATTCAAAATGCTTCAAAAGTCTTTACCTATGGATTTGAATTTGGTTTTGCGGCTAAATTTGACAAATGGACAAAAGTTACAGCCGATTTGACCATTCCAAGAGGAGAAGAAGAGCAAGTGGATGGTACTAGAGTTCCGTTGCGACATGTATCGCCAATATTCGGAAACGTTCACTTTATCTACAAAGGTGATCGATTAAAATTTGATATCTTCACAAACTTCAATGGTTCCATAACCAATAACAATTTAGCTCCATCAGAACGCAACAAAGCCTATCTATATGCCACTGATGAGAATGGAAATCCTTTTTCGCCTTCATGGTTTACATTCAATGCCAAATCGAATTTTGAAATCAATGAGAAAATTAATGTAACAGCTTCTCTTGAAAATATTACGGATCAACGTTATAGAGTATATTCTTCGGGTATATCTGCTCCGGGCAGAAACTTAATTTTGAGTTTAAATTACAATTTTTAAGTCTAAAAAAATAAGAAATAGCTTACATGTTTTGCGAGAGATCAAATTTTTATGATTTTTATGTCGATAAATTCATAGTTTTCATCTAATTTAAGGGATTAATTCTATCAAGAATTTAATAAATTAAAATAACATTGATAAATTTACCTTGCCTTAAATTATTTAGTTATGAAAAAAATCTACTCATTAATAGCATTAATGCTGTGCTTTTATCACGTGAGTGCCCAATATTGTGTTCCACCTTCGGGTTTTACTGCTCCTGATCCCACAGGAGAGTATATCAGTAGAGTGCAATTAAATACTATGGACAACTCAACTCCGTCCGTGCCCGCCACAGGTTACTCAGATTTTACATCTTCCGTGACGGCTACAGATTTGGATGTTGGATCTACTTACTCAATCACAATCACAAAAACATGGACAGGCGGCTTTTTTAATGAAGCACTATCTGTGTGGATAGATTACAATCAGGATGGAACATTTGCTTCAAGTGAAAGAGTTTTTAATGATTCACCTACAACTGTAACTCCAGTAACAGCAAACTTTACAATTCCTATTACCGCTACATTAGGAAATACGAGAATGCGTATACAAATGAAAGGAGATGATCCTATTTTCAACTCTTGTGAAACCTATAATTTTGGAGAAGTTGAAGATTATACGGTAAATATTATAAACTCTTCCTTACCTCCTGATATTCAAGTCACTGGAAATGCTGTTGAAATATCAGACGGATCTATCAACATTCCGACCACAGCAGATCATACAGATTTTGGAAGTGTTTTCCTTTCCGGAGGTTTCTTAGTTAGAACCTATACCGTAACCAATGCAGGAACAACAACCAATTTAACATTACCAAGTAATCCTGTTAGTCTTGGTGTGGGGACAAATTCAGATTTCACAATCATATCTCAACCTGGCGATTTAGTATTGTCAGCAGGAGAATCTACTACATTTTCCATACAATATCAACCTACGGTTGCAGGTGCTGCTACTGGAGAAATTATCATTGCAAATGACGATCCTGACTTAGCAGAACAAACATTTTCTTTTAACATTGCAGGAGATGGTGTCGTTCCGGTACCAAGTCCTGGAAACATATCTACTAACTTACAATTGTGGATGAAAGCCAACGTAGGAACATCGCTTACAGGAACAGATGTAGATAGTTGGACAGATCAATCTCCTAACGGATTTACAGCAGTTTCAGAAGGTGTTGCAGATGCACAATTAGTTACTGATGGATTAAACTTTAATCCAACATTACGATTTTCAGGAACTCAATATTTGAACCTTGGGAATCCTTCGCAGTTAGACTTACAACCGCTAACAGACGAAATGACCATCATTACAGTGGTGCAAACCAACAGTTTTGGAACAGTAATATCTAAAGGCGATGAATTTGACCGAAATTATCAAGTTTGGTTTGGAGTATCAGATCAGGCATTACATCATACATTAGGTAGAAATGCAGCAGATTCACCAAACACTTCTGTGCGTTTTGGAACCATCTATGGGCGCGATGAACCTAAAATAACAGCAGGAGTTATATCAGATACTGGTGTTAGCTCCACAAGACTATCACCATACCTAAATGGTGTTTTAGATCCAGCAGCCACCAATGAAGGAATTTCGAATGGTACTGTAGCATCCGATGTTTTAATTGGAGCCAGAAGAGCAAGTGTAAATACTGGATCTGGTTTCTTATTCAATGGAGATATTGCAGAAGTTGTTATCTATGACAGAGATTTATCTACTGCTGAAATGGAACGAGTACAATCCTATTTAGCATTAAAATACGGAATCACTTTAGGATCAAATGAATTTTTCTGGACTACTGGAGTAGGAACATCTCCATTTGGATATGCAGGAACAAGTGATGACTATGTAGATTCCAACGGAACTACCATTTGGGACGGCGCTGCCAATGCAGGTTACGGATACAATGTATTTGGTATAATTAGAGACGACAACTCACTATTTGAACAAACGCAATCTACCAGTGTAAACAGAGGACCAGAAGACGTACTAACAATCACAAAAGAATCAGGTTCATTTGCCTCCAATTTAACATATTTAATCATTGGAAATAATGGACTTGACGAAACCGTTCAAACAACTACGCTTCCAGTACGCACCACTAGAATGCTAAATAAAATTTGGCACGTACATGAAAGTATTAGTGACATTGGAACAGTTGAACTGGTATTTGATCTAAGCAGTAGCGGAATATCAAATTTAGATGATTTAGAATTATATATTGCCGACAGTGACACCTTTGCTGCGTATGAAAACTTTGAAGGAACCAATGTTGGAGGTGTATTAACCTTTACGGGAATCAACCTAGAGGACGGACAATATTTTACACTAGCAGATCCGCAAACTGTTACAGGGTCTAGCGCATTATTCTTTGACGGTGTAGATGATTTTGTAGAAGATAAAAACCCTATAACTCGCTCACTAAGTAGTTACACTGTAATGGGATGGATTCGAAATCCTGGACAGCCTGTAACGATATCAATCCAAGAAATATTAGGAGTTAGCGGTCAATATAGATTTTACTTAAGTGGAGGACTCTTAGCAATTCAAGAAGGTTTCACAGGAGGAGCTCCAAGAGCAGGAACTGGTTCAATAACCGACTGGGTGCATTTTGCAATTGTAGTAAATACATCATCAGGAATAGCCAATTACTATTTAAATGGTTTTGGCTCTGGAGGGGGAGGAATAGATCCTATTGCCTCCAATACCAATCCTTTCCGAATTGGCTCATTTAACAATGTGAACTTCTTTACAGGATTTGTAGATGAAGTTAGAGTATTTGATGTTGCCTTAACGGAAGATCAACTCAGAGAAATGGTACACCAGGAAATCATACAAAATGGTAGTAACGTTCGCGGAAGTGTGATTCCAAAAGATATTGAAGACTTTACCTCTGGGGCGAATGTTGCTTGGTCTTCTTTAGTTGGATACTATGATATGTCGTCCATTACTGGAAATCGTATTCAAGACTTAACAAACAATACGAATACGCTCTTCATGAAAAATATTTCAACTATTGCACCACAAACAGCACCAATGCCTTACGTGAGTGTAGCAGATGGAAACTGGACAGATGATGCTACTTGGGAATTTGGAACCGTGTGGGATACGCCTTCGGCAAACAGCATCAACTGGTCTATTGTACAAATACAAAATAATGTAACGGCAAGTGCAAACTATTCAACACTAGGATTATTAGTTGATAGTGGAGCTAGCTTAACGATGACAGGTACAAATCCTGTGGTAACAAACACATCACCATTTGCACTCACTCCAGGAACAGGATTTGAGCTTATCAATACATGGTATACAGATTTAGACGGAGTTATCGATCTAAACGGAGAAAGTCAATTTAGACAAACAGTACGAAGTGATTTAGATGTCACAAGTGCTGGTTATGTAGAAAAAGATCAGCAAGGAACAGCAAATACATATACATATAATTATTGGTCATCACCAGTAAGTGCCATCAATACAACAGCTAACAATCAAGATTTTACCTTAGGGGCTGTATTATTAGATGGTACAACGCCAGCCACGCCAGCTGCTATTACATGGACAACATCTGATGATGGTGCTACATCACCACTTACAATAAGTTCTGAATGGATCTTTAAATATGTAAACGGTGCTGATGAAGATTACAATGCATGGCAATTTGTTCGAAACACTGGAAACATTTCTCCAGGTGAAGGATATACGATGAAAGGAGTTTCAACAAGTTTAGACGAATTAGATGAACAAAACTATGTATTTAGAGGAAAACCAAACAACGGTGTAATTACTGTGGGACCTCTAGATGATGGAAACCTATATTTAGTTGGAAATCCTTATTTATCTCCTTTAAATGCGGACGACTTCATCAATGATAACATTGCAAACGATGCTACTTCAGGGGAAATATTTTTCTGGGAACATTGGGGCGGTGGTACACACAACCTCTTAGATTATCAAGGTGGGTATGCTACGTATACACTAAGTGGAGGAACGCCAGCAATGTCGCATCCATCGGTAAGTCAAACAGGATCAGGAACTAAAACACCAAGACGCTACATCCCTGTCGGGCAAGGTTTCTTTGTACAAGGTGATTCAAATGCAGGCAATGGTATTACAACTACTGTTGAGTTTAACAATGCGCAACGTGGAGATCCGTCTGCATTTATTAGAGAAAATGCCAACTCTACATTCTCTATCTTTTTAAGAGAAACTCAAGATGAAGCTTTTAATCCAGGCCTTATTGAAAGTAGTATGGAAGAACCTGCTAGTTTAGAATTTGACTCAGAACCTATACCAGCAAGTATTCGTCCTGACAAACGTAAAAAGATTCGTTTAGGATATAAAAATCCTGAAGGCTTCCACCGTCAACTATTACTCACATTTGATAGAAACGCAACTGACGGAGTTGATTTAGGATACGAAGGAAAATCAATTGGAGTTACGGATAATGATATGTACTGGTACTTAGAAAGTGACAAATATGTAATTCAAGCAGTAGAAAATTTATTGCTAGACAGAGAAGTGCCAATAGGTTTAGCATCTGAAGTTGTAGGTGGTGGAACTATCATACTAGACGCGCTTGAAAATATTGATCAAAACATCGGTATTTACATCAAAAACAATTATACAGGAACTACACATGACTTAAGAGAAAGTGATTTCCAAGTATCAATTAACGCTGGAGAAACCAATGATAAATATTCGTTGGTGTTTAAACCACAAAATACATTAAGTATCAACAATGCTATCCTAGAAGAAGGAATCATTATGTATACAGATACAAAAACAGACGAGTTGGTGATTACAAACAACACTAGCTTCGAGTTAAAAAATATTGACATGCATACACTGCTAGGACAACAGATAATTAGCATAAAAGATGGCATCGAGGAACAAACCATTCGAATTCCTATTGACGATGTCGCAAGTGGTATTTACGTTATACGTATCTATTCTGAAGGAGGAAAAATTAGTAAAAAACTAGTCATTAACTAAATCAGAATCATACAAAACAAAAAAGACCACTTGTAACCCAAGTGGTCTTTTTTTATGCGTAAAATTCAATTTTAAGAAGTCGGTAACATACACTCAAAATTATAAGTTGAACACATATCGCTGAAAAGCAAGAACTAAGGCTTACATCTCAAACGAGATCTCCATATAGGAGTTTAAGAGCTTTTTTTATTTAACACATTACAATTCAATGAAATTCATTAATTTCGCAAATTCAATACAGAGCAGAAAAAATGGCTAATAAATTTACAGAGTATAAAGGACTAAACTTACCCGTAGTTGCGGAGGAAATACTCAACTATTGGGAAGAAAACAACATCTTTGAAAAAAGTATCACATCGCGTGAAGGTGCTGAATCGTTCGTGTTTTTTGAAGGACCACCATCAGCAAACGGATTACCAGGTATTCACCACGTATTAGCTAGAGCCATCAAAGATATTTTCTGTCGCTACAAAACACTCAAAGGCTATCAAGTAAAACGGAAAGCAGGTTGGGATACGCAC
>CAZHSA010000057.1:0-16135 GCA_964535135.1 uncultured Kordia sp. | reverse complement strand
TAGCCGAAAATGAATTTAGTTATCACAAAGAAAGTAGTTCAGTCGCATTATTTTTTGTGTTGATTCTTTTAATTGCGATCGAAATTGTGCCAATACACATACTATTAGCCAAATGGAGTGAAGTTGCCGCGTGGATTTTAACGGCATTAAGCGCATATTCTGGATTGCAAATTTTCGGCTATGCGAAATCTTTAATGAAACGTCCAATTGCTGTAGAAAATAATCGTTTGCTTTTGCGTTACGGAATCATGCAAGAAGCAGAAATCCCGTTGACGGACATCAAAGAAATCACGCTGACAAGCACAGAATTTGATAAAGAAGAAAACATCGTTCGACTGTCTCTTTTAGGAGAAGTTGAAGGTCACAATGTATTGATTGAAACGACAAACGAACACACTTTACGCGGTTTATTTGGCAAGAAAAAAACATTTACTAAGATTGCTTTGTTTGTGGATAAACCTGCTGATTTTAAAAAATATCTTGATATCTAGTCTCAAAAATTAGTTGATTTTCTGAAGATACAACTTTGACATTCCTAAAGAATATTGTAGTTTTAAGTATAACTAATACCAAAAACTATTGCAATTTGAAACTCATAGTTTAAAAGCTCCTTTAAAAGCTTACATTGAATCCATTTTTTATTTTAAAGGATTCAAACCAGATCATTCTATCGAACGTGTTGTTCCTACGGGACATCTTTTTATCATATTTGAATTGGATGGTTTGGAACGGAATACCTTTGACAATGGAACCTTGAAACCCAATGGAAATTTTAGAAATGTTTGGGTTTCCGGAATGCACAAAAATTATCTTTCAATTTCGGCGCATCAAGATTCTGAGATGTTTGTGATTCAATTCAAAACCAAAGGCGCCTATCCTTTTGTAAAAACTCCAATTCATGAACTAAACAACAAGGTCATTACTGCGGAACAACTTTTCGGAGATGAAATTTTGGCATTGCGAACGCAACTATTACATACTGAAGTTCCTCAGAAAAAATTTGAGCATGCAGAAAACTGGTTATTGAAAAGATTTGAAAGTAGTAAATCTGCTCCAAAAGAAGCCGTAGCCGTTCTTGAACAGATACAAGCCAAACCAATTTCAGAAAGCAAAGCTATTATTGATTCGTATCCAAATTCACAAAAACATTTAATTCATCAGTTTAAAAAGTATTTTGGACTCACGCCAAAAGTATTTCACAGAATCTTTCGATTTAATGAAATCTTAAAACATATTCAAAACAAGCAACAATTGAAATGGACTGATATTACGTATGAATTTGGGTATACAGATCAATCACATTTTATCAAAGAATTTAAAGAATTTTCAGGTTTCAATCCACAAGAGTTTATCAATGCAGATTTTCATAATGATGAACCTAATTTTTTTCCGTTAGATCGAAAAGGTTAATTTTTTACTATCATACAAGTATTTGAAATGTGTACATTGCAACACTGTAATCTTAAAAATTATGACCAAAAATCTCCTTTCCTTTGTAATGATTTGTATTTCGTTAGTGTCTTTTGCACAAACGAATCCTTCAACTAGGATCGTTTCTGTGATAGATTCTTCAGACACAAAAAATATGGTTTTAAAACAAACCTTTGTGGTGAACGTTCCTGTAGATTCTGTTTGGAATGCATACACAACTAAAAAAGGTTGGGAAAGTTGGGCGACTTCAATTGCTGAAATCGACTTTAAAATTAATGGAACAATACAAACCAATTATACTAAAAATGGAAAAATTGGGGATGATGGAACTATTACACTGCATATTGTCAATTATGTTCCAAAAACAATGTTGACATTACAAGCCGAACTCACCAAAAACTTTCCAGAGTTTATGAAGGAAGACGAAAAAGATTTATTCAATATTGTACTCTTTGAAGAAATAAGTCCTACAAAAACCAAAGTCACTTCGTTTGGAATTGGTTATAAATACACTGAAAAATACAGGGCTTTGATGCAGTTTTTTATCAAAGGAAATGAACAATCTTATCTGAATCTGATTTCGTATTTGGAAACAGGGAAACCTAGCAACAAATATTGAGCTAAAGACTGGTAAACATTCAAAAAAAACAGTTAACAACATTTCGACAGAAACATCGGAACATTTTTAATCTCGATTATCGAGTAACATATTAAAAGCATGGAAAAAGCATTACAAACAATGATTGATAATATGCCTGAAAAAACAGGCAAGTCACTAACGGAATGGAAAGCAATTCTAAAAACAAAGTCATTTACCAAACATGCTGAAGCTGTAAATTATTTAAAAAAAGAACACAGTGTTACACATGGTTTTGCCAATACGATTGTGAACTTATCCAAAGAAGAAAAAAACACACCCGAAGATTTAGTGGCAAATCAATACAAAGGAAAAGAAGTTTTAGTTCCTATTTACGAGCAATTGGTGGCTATGGTAAAAGAATTTGGAGATGATGTTAAAATCACTCCAAAGAAAACAGAAGTCAGTTTGGATAGAAAACGAAAATTTGCGGTCATCAAACCTGCTACCAAATCTCGTATTGATTTAGGTTTAAAGCTTAAAGGCAAAGAAACCACAGAACGCTTGGAAAACTCTGGTCCTTTTGGCACCATGTGTACGCACAGAATCCGTTTAACCGATGTAAATCAAGTTGATGCTGAATTGAAAGCTTGGTTGCAAGAAGCGTATGAAAAAGCGGAATAGTTGATTTTTAAAGTGATAATAAAAATCACGAACTTATTAATAACCACCTAAAATTGTTCATAACTCAAATTAGACTTTTTTTTAAAAAGATTAACCAAATTCATATCATTAATTAAAACGGAAAAAAAATAGAATATCCTATCATAAAAAAACACTAATTTATGACATCAAAATAAGTATATTCAAAGTACTTCTCGATACAATTTTCCGTACCTCAAAATCACTCGAAGTGACGATCCGTAAGACAAAAATAATTCGTGTATTTACGGCAAAAAAGAGAAACGAACTGTTTCTAGTAAAACATATAATTTCTTTTGAAACAACATTGACACATCTTCAAATTATCAAATTGATTCATTAAAAAATTACTCTTCAACAACTTCCCACATTTTATCTGCGTTCAAACGAAACGTTTCCACATAATCAAAATTGCATTGATCCGGCGCAATAATGGACAAAAATGGCTGTTGATTTTTATCGCGATATAAATGATACGTTTCTCCAACAATTGGTTCAAAGTTGAACTTTGCGTTGTAAATCAAATTGTTGTATTCAAATTTCTCCATCAAGGCATCGTATTCTGCTTTGAGTTCGTCGTATCGTGCTTTGACTTGCTTGTTGACTTTATCAATGTTTACGTTTTTCCAAGTTACGGTATCTGGTGTCGTAATTATAGGCGCACCAACATTGGTTGCATACGGTTTTAACGCCGCGTTATAACTGTTGGTTTCTTCATCAAACACCACATTATCTGGTCTTTTATCGTCTTCTTCTTGCATAACTTCAATTTCTACTTTCATTTAATACTTTTCAGGATTTGCAATTACATTTTGTGCTCTTTCTTTGAGCAGTCCTAATTTTTCTTTGTCCATTTTATTCAACAAACTCATCATCATATTCATGCGTTGATTGTCTTTAAAATGTTCCCGTTTTTCGTCTAAAAAATTCCAATACAACGCATTAAAAGGACACGCATCTTCGGTTTCTTTTTTAGACACTTTATATACACAATCTTTACAATAATTGCTCATTTTATTGATATAGCTTCCGCTAGAAACGTACGGTTTTGTAGCTACCAATCCGCCATCAGCAAACTGACTCATTCCGCGTGTGTTGGTAATTTCAACCCATTCAATGGCGTCAATATAAATCCCCAAATACCATTGGTCCACTTCGTCAGGATCAGTTTGCGTGAGCAAGGCAAAGTTTCCCGTAATCATCAGTCGTTGAATGTGATGTGCATACGAATGCTCTAAACTTTGCGAAATGGCATGTTTCAAACAATTCATCTTCGTATTTCCTGTCCAGAAAAAATCAGGAAGCGGATTCGAATTATGTAACTTGTTCAAAGTTCTATAATTTGGCATTTCTTTCCAATACATTCCGCGCATATATTCGCGCCAACCTAAAATTTGTCGCACAAAACCTTCTACTTGCGATATATCAATTGCTTCTTTGTGATTTCTCCAATATGAAATTACGGTTTCTATCACTTCTTTCGGATGCAACATTTTTGAGTTCATCGCAAAGGACAAACGACTGTGAAATAGGAAATGTTCTTCCGTGTGCATTGCATCTTGATAATCTCCGAAATGAACGAGTAAGTTTTCACAAAAATAATTCAAAACATCCAAACACGATTCACGATCGGTTGGCCAATGAAAGTTATCTACATCAATAGTTCCGATCGTTTCTACTTTCGCAGCTTGAATCATTTGGTAAATTTCTTCCACCGAATTTTCAACTTGCTTTTCTTTTGGAATTGCAGGTTCACCTTTCCACTTTTTACGATTGCTTTGATCAAAATTCCATTTGCCACCTTCAGGATTTTTCTCATTCAGCATCATAATGCCATATTTCTTTCGCATATCACGATAAAAATATTCCATTACCATTTGCTTCTTTCCTTCAAAAAAATTGGCAAAATCGGTTCGTGACGTTAAAAAATGTTCGGTATCAAAGACTTCGGTTTCAATGTTCAATTCGTCACAAAACACTTTTAACTGTTCATCCAAACGGTATTCATCGGGCAATTGGTATTCAAACTTTTCAATAGCATGTTCATTGATGAGTTGCTTCAAATTTGCAACTAAATCCTGTTGATTGTTTTCAGCATCCAACATATAATATACAACTTCGTGTTGCTCTTTTTTCAACCAAGCCGCAAACGAACGCATGCTTTTAAAAAACGCCACTACTTTTTGAATGTGATGCTTCACATAATCCGTTTCTTGACGCATTTCGGCCATAAAATACACAACTTCGTCATTGGTGTCATCATACCACGAATGCTGTTGATTCAGCTGATCGCCTAAAATTAATCGTAACGTTTTCATCTAAAATAAGCTTGTTTGTAACCAAAGATTTTGGAATTTGTTATTGGCATCGTAGCGTTCGGCTTGCAATTGCACATTAAATGTTCGGTTGCGCGGATCGTTTCCAACACCTGAAACATAGAGCCAATTTCCGTAATTACTATGCACATCATAATCGAGCAACAACGATTCAAAATACGCAGCGCCAATGCGCCAATCGAGTTGTAAAGTTTTTGCAAAATACGAAGCTACATTTTGGCGTCCACGATTGCTCATCCAACCTGTATGTTTGAGTTCAAGCATGTTTGCGTTGACAAAAGGTTCGGCAGTTTCGCCATTTATCCATTGTTGTATCAATCGTTGATCTTCATTCCATTTGTAAGTAACATGTAAAATGCCTTCGAGTTTAAAAATATTGTTTCCATGTTTTAGGGAAATATATTTAAAAAAGTCGCGCCAAATCAGCTCAAAAATCATCCAATACGTTGACTGATTTTTAACAATTTCTGACTCATATTTTTTGACTTCATGATAAATTTTTCGTGGAGACAAACTTCCATTTGCCAACCAAG
The DNA here is from genome assembly GCA_964535135.1 of uncultured Kordia sp. Lineage (GTDB taxonomy): Bacteria > Bacteroidota > Bacteroidia > Flavobacteriales > Flavobacteriaceae > Kordia. Next base: position 10,556 of record CAZHSA010000057.1, on the reverse strand, counting down.
TCGAAAACTTAGAACTATAATCTGTTCCGACCAATCCGTTGCGTGTTTTTTTGTAATAGGACAATTTTTTGGTGTTCCAAGCATACTCTTGCAAGCGTTGTAATCCGGCCGTTTCACCACCTTTAAATGGAAATGCCGTCCTAGCATCTTGCTCAAAACCTGACAATCCTAAGTCTTGCAATGTTGGGACTTTCGTCAGATGTGGAACGCGGTTTTTTTCGGGCATTTTGGAAATCGTTTCCAATTCGCGAATGCTTGCATATTTTTCACACTTTTTTCGAAATGCGGTAAATACTTTAGGAATATTTTCGATAGCCATCGGAATGTCCTCTGGGTGAAATAAAAACTGATCGTAGGTTTCAACCCAATGTACATCGCTTTCAATTGCTTGTTTCACTCTATTTGAAACTTTTACTTCTTCAGATGTCCATTCTTTTTGTGAATATACCGAAGTCACCTTGTGAATTTTTACGTATTCTGCAACAATCTTTTCAGGGTTGCCAACATGAACAAACAATGGAATGTTTAGCGCATTAAGTTGGTCCTGCAAATCGTTCACCGTTTCAATTAAAAACTGTGCGCGGTAGTTTCCTGTTTTTACAAATCCGAAACGATCTTTTTCAAAATGCCGCGGATCAAAACAGTATACAGCCATGACAAAACTGTTTTCTCTCGCAGCTTTCACTAACGAAATTTGATCATGTACACGCAAGTCATTTCGAAACCAAACCAATCCTGTTTTAGTCATTCTTCTTATTTTTATTTCTTCGACAACGTTCGCTGCAATACTGAACTTCGTCCCAAACACGTTCCCACTTTTTACGCCAAGTAAAAGGTTTTTCGCATACTTTGCAGATTTTTGTGGGTAAGTGTGTTTTCTTCATTTCAATTTTTGTTCAACAAATATACAAAATGATTAAACAAAAATAATTGTAAGCTTCAAAATTGTATATTTAAGTGCTAATTTGAAATGATTATGAATATTAAGTATACGCTTGGCGCGATTGTTTCCGTTCCGTTGTTGCCCATTTTGTATTTTCAAGGACAAAAGATTCGAAAAAATATTCCTGAATTACCTGAAGCCACTGATGTAGAAGGTGTATCTGCGGCAGAAAGTGATGAATCATTTCAAATGCTTGCCATTGGCGAAAGTACGATTGCAGGTGTTGGCGCGTCTACACATGAAACAGGTTTTACAGGAACACTTGCCAGAGAATTATCTGCACAAATTTCAGCCAATGTTTCTTGGAAAGTGTATGCAAAAAGTGGGTATACGGCAAAATGTGTCAACCAGAAAATTATTCCTGAAATTAAAGAACAAACAGCCGATTTAATTGTGATTGGATTGGGCGGAAATGATAGTTTTAAATTAAGCACTCCAAAAAGATGGAACAAAGATGTTCGCGCATTGATTGATAAAATTCGTTCAACCTATCCAACAACTCCGATTGTTTTTACCAATATGCCACCAATTAAAGAGTTTACTGCTTTTACGGGCACTTTTAAGTTTGTCATTGGAAACTTAGTGATTCTTCTGGGAGAAGAACTCGAAAAAGTAGTGAAAGACTATGACAATGTTTTTTATAACGCCAAAGCCTTGGAGTACCAAGATTTGATCAATCGGATGAATTTAGATGCCACACCTGAAGATTTTTTCAGCGATGGTGTGCATCCTTCTGAATTAGCGTATCAAGTTTGGGCAAAAGATGTGGCAGAATTTATTCAAAAAAACAAAATTCTATCTGCATAATACACATACATTTCATTCACATAGAAAAATCTGTAACATCCATAAAAATAGTTCGCTTTTTTATAGCATAGGTTTGCAAAGTTTTCTACTTTAGAAACCACATTTTTTAAAATTTAATTTATGAAGTTCAAGTCAGTTTTCATCTTAGTATGCAGTGTTTTAGTAATGGTTTCATGCTCAGAAAAAAAATCAAATTCAAAAAGCAGTAAAAGTACTGCGATGGTGACTTCTTTTGTAGAAGCTAGAAATAGTTTTGATGCTGAAAAATTAGCGGCCATGACTCCTGCAAGTTATAAAGAACTATTTAAAAATGATTTTGCAGAAGTGAAAAATCAGCAGGAATTTTTAGACCGTTTAGATTGGGCAAAAGAAATGGGTTCAACAACAAAAATTAATGAAGTAATTTCTGAAAATGACAGTATTGTGGTGGTTCTTGAACAAAGTACAAATTATATTGATGTGGCATTGAAAAGAGAACCGCGAAATTTTAAAACGACCTATTATTTAAAAGATGGTAAGATTTTAAAGCAAAGTTTTGATTTAGCGCCTGGCGAAAAGTTTGATCAACGCGCCAACGATGTTTTGTATGGAAATTTTGAGCGTTTTTGTAAAGTCCACGATATTAATTTTTCATGGGAACCTACGAAAGAAGCTGGAAAAACACTAAGAAAAGCCTTGGAAGCGTATGCAAATCGAAAGGAATAGTTGTAACTTTAGCTTGCTTTAGCAACATACACCTTTCAAAAAATGCCAAAAGTAAGAGAAGAAACTGTTTTTCTTTCAAAAAAAGCTACGCAATTGTTACCAAAAGTTGATTTTGTATAAAAAAATGAACGCTTTATTACTTAAAAATTAATCCATTGCTGTAGATGAAATTTTCCTCAAAACATTTTTTTGTTTGTATCGCTACATGCGTACTTCTTTTGGCAACTTTTGAATTTGTCACGAACAAATTCAGCATTGAAGAGGTGTTTAGTATATATTATAGTGTGCCAATTTTGTTATTTTTATGTGCATTACAGCGTACCATAAAAGAAAATCGTCTTGATATCATTACGATTGTTTTATATCTCGCCATTTTATTTTTTACCATTGTTTCCATCATTCACATTTTTATGGTGAGTCTTGGTTTTGGCTTTACTAAAACCTCCATTTCCACGACACATTTTATAACCATCATCATAAACATCTCCATGATGATCCTGTCCATTTTGCAGTTTACCAAACATACAAAACAGCGAAAATCAATCGTTTAAAAAATGCTTTTGGAAGTATCTCTAAAACGGTAGTTTACTTCTTTTTACTTTTTTAAATCGTTTTGAAACGCGTAAATACCTGTTCTCTTTGTGATTTGCTTACCGGAATTTTATGTGTTCCGACAAATAGTTGATTTCCTCCAAAACCACTGACTTGATTGATGTTGACAATATAACTTCGATGTGTTCTGATGAAATTGGTCGTTGGCAATTGCAATTCAATTTTTTTCATCACCATCGCGTATACAAAACGTTCAGATTTTGTATACACCGTACAGTAGTTGTTATCAGCTTCTAAAAACAAAATATCTGTTAAAGGCACACGCACAAAATGTTGGTTTTTTTTGAGGAATAAGCTGCCTTTTATTTGTAGTACTTGCGATTCTTCCGCAATGGTTTCTTTACTTTCAAAAACGTCTTTTCCAGGTGTTTGGTTTGAAAAATTTATCAACGCCAATTCAATAGCAATCTTTACTTGCCGATCGTTAAATGGTTTTAAAATATACGCATATGGACGTACTTTTTTAGCACGTTCAACTAAAGAAGCATCTGCATGAGAGGTTAGAAAGATAAACGGAATTTGATGCGTTTCATTAATAATTTCGGCCAATTCAATTCCGTCTTTATCGCCTTTTAAAATAATATCAATCATGACAATATCAACCGTTTCGGCTTTTAAAATAGCTACTGCTTTTGCTACCGAAGGCGCAATACCAACAACTTCATAATTCATATCGCGCAAACGATGACTAATGTCTTGTGCTAAGATGATTTCATCTTCAACAATTAAAACTTTGATGGTAGTGCTCATATTTTTCTTTTTAATACTGAATCATGAAAGTTTAATTTTCATTTCCCAATGTGTTCCTTTCGTGTTGATTTGCTCCATAGTGCCTTCCAATTGTTCTATGAGAGAAGAAATCAATTTTAGTCCAAAGGAATTTCGTTTTTCATTATCTGTTTTAGTAAATCCTACGCCATTATCAATTACTTGAAGGTGTAAATCTTCTGTGGTTTCTTGCATGATCACGATTTTTAACAAAGGTTCTTCTATGCCATCATACGCATACTTAAGCGAGTTTATCACCATTTCATTAATGATCAATGCTAGCGGAATCGCAACATCAATCCCAATACTAATATCTGCAATAGCGAAACTTGGAGTAAACTTAGCATTGTAGCCTTCAAACAATCCCAACACCAATTCTTGAATATAATCTTTGAGCGGAATTTTAGTATCTACGCCTTCTTGATACAATTTCCGATGTACTAACGACAAGGCTTCTACTCTATGTTTTCCTGATAATATTGCTTCTTGTGCTGGATGATTTGTCAATTCTCTACTTTGTAAATTGAGCAAGCTTGCCACCATTTGCAGATTATTTTTTACACGATGATTCAGTTCTTGTAACAACAAAGCTTTTTCTTTTTCGCGTTTGCTTATGAGTTCTTTTTGATCGGATAAAATCGTGTTCGTTTTCTTTACTTTTTGATTGATTCTGTACAGTAAATACGCAAATACGAGCAATAAAAAAAGTCCAACAACCAAGCCTAAAACCCACTTTTGTTGATTGGAGTTAATTAGATTCAGAAGTGTAATCTCTGATTCTCGCTTTGACACTTCATAATCAGCTTTTATCTGTTCATTCTTTTGAATATTTTCTCTATTGACGAGACTATCTTGATATTGCTGATATATTTTTTGAAAATCTAGTGCTTTTTTATAATCGTTTTGTGTTTCATAAAAAATGGTGAGCAAGCTACTAAAATCGCGAATTTGTTCTTTTAAACTTGCTTCTTTAGCCATCGTAAAAGCCACTAAAAATTGTTGTTCTGCCAACGTTATATTGCCTTCTTTTTGATAAGCTTTTCCTAACTCTGATATGTAAATTGACGCAGAATATGCATCCGCTAACTCGGAGACAATTTTTATCGCTTCTGTTAAGTTGTGCTTGGCTTCAGGCACTCTATTTTGAGCGAGATATACCATGCCCATATTCCCTAAAATATATCCTGTGACAGACGCATTATTGATAGACTTGCTTACGATGAGTGCTTTTTCATTAGTTTCTTCAGCATTATTCAAGTCGCCAGATAAATAATAAGTTTCCCCCAAATTGATCAGTATAGAAGCTAATTGCAAATCATTTCCAGCTTCTTCATATATTTTTTGAGATTTTTTTAAATAGTCAATGGCTAACCCATACTCCGTTTCTCCAATATGATGCACTGCTATTTGTGCATACGATGCGGCTTGTTTCTCTTTCAGGTTTAAGGAATCATAAATATGCAATGCCTTAAGAGCACTTTCTAACGCACTACTTTTATTCCCTAAACGTTGTTCAATGGCTCCGATTTCCTCCCATGCTTCCGACTGTAACACCAAATCATTCAAATCATTAGCAATGCGTAAAGATTGCTTTGCGTAGTAAATTGCGGTGTCCGATACTGGATGATTATTTGCAATAGTGATCAACAATTCAGCACGCTCTTTTTTAGACAACTCTTTCGTTTCCAAATCGGAAATCAAATCTGCTACTTTTTGCGCATTTTGCGACCAACAGCAACTAATTCCGAAGAAAAAAAGTATAAAAAAAAGCGTGTGTTTAGAAAAAGTCATGAATACATTTTAATATTTACTAGATGAAGCAATATCAAAACCGCCGCCTTTTCCGCCTGAAGTCACCTTAATCAATGGATCAATAATAAAATAAAAGGTTCTAAGTTTACTTTCTCCTGATGGATTAGCAATATTGATTGTTGATTTTAAAATAACTTTATAGGAAAGGAATGACGTGAGTAGCTCAGTTCCAGCATCTTTAATTACCGTGATAGCACATACATCATCAATAGGCTTTATACTTAGTGAACCATCTGGAAGTTCTAAAATATTTTCGGGACTTGTATCAAATATATTTTTCCATGGATTAGGAAGTGTTACAAATCTTGCATTAAAATCTTGCCCAACATTTTGTATTCTGCAAGCAACTAATTCTAATTGCATTTTTTCACCAACAGAATCCTCCGTTTTAACCAATTGAAAACTTATTGTTTCTCCGCTTTTAAACTCATATAAATTGGCATCGTTAATCGTAACAAATGTATCTATAGGAATTGGTTTTGCTGAAGTTCCTAAAGCAATATCTGTTTTAGTAATTGCTTCATGTAAGCGTTCGACTTGCACTGTAAATGAAATTTTATTGTCAGCATAAGTTGAAGATGCTAATGATGATTTAATTATCATAGTGAATGTGTTTTTAAGTAGTTGGTAGCACCTATTTGTTTGGTAAAACAATGAATACTATCTGCTACAAGTTAATAAAATATTAATCAAGCCTTTACAATTAAAATAAGTAGTTTATGAAAAATGGGAAATAAGATCAAAGTCTATTAAAAAACAATAGACTTTGATTATTTTAAGATGAATCTTTATGATGACTAACCCGCAAATGTTCCTGAACCACCAAATGTGCCAGCTCCAACAGTAAGTCCTGCTGCTATTATGACTCCTACTAAGTTACCATCAAGATAAAATGATGCAGTTGTTCCTAAAGCTGCAGTTCCCACTGTGTAATCAATATCACCAGCATTAGTCAATTGAGATGGTGTTAAACTAAACCAACCTGTATACCAAGCAACGCCACCGCCAATACCAATACCCCAACCGTCTCCACTGTAAGCGTAATTCCCTGGGAAATCATCAAAATTTAAGCTCTGTAAAGTTAGTTGATTGTATAAAATAGCAAATGCTACTGATAACTCACCACTACAAGTGTATGTAAGTCCATCTTCTGGAGCCATCAACTTATTTTTATCGGCGTCAATAAGTTTTTTGACAGCTTTTTGATGCGCTTTAAATGTCAATAATGCATGGTTAGAGAGTTGTTTTTTAATTTCCTCTGAAGGTGCTGTCACATCTGAAAATTGTACTGTCTGATTTTTTGTTTTTGAATAATCCATAATTTTAAAGTTTACTAGTTGATAAAAATTTTTAATTGTTTTATTACACTACAAACTTGTCTCATTATAAATTCAAAAAGAAAAAAGATGAGTGAATGGATATTTTTATACAGTGAATGATTTCTTTTTTTATGTGAAGTAATTTTAAGGGAAGAACTTTTCAGAAATGCTTGAATATTTAGTACATTGAAAGTCAAATTATAACGAATCAAACACTGTATGAAAATTAATGCTTTCCTCGTAAAACTATGTGTGTTATGCGTAGTATTTGTGTGTGTTTCTTGCGGAAGCGACACCAAAGAAAAAACCAAAACAACGCCAAAAACTTCCACCGACACTGAAAAAGCTACGGAAACCCCTAAAGTTGACAATACATATTATGCTTGGGTAGACAATATCAATGTCCGCGATGCGGCAAGTACAAAAGGAAAAGTCATTGGCACCTATACTTCAGAAGATGCTTTGGAATTTTCAGGCACAAAATCTGACACGAAAGAAGTTATTGTTTTGCGCGGTGTTGCCTACGATGATTATTGGCTAAAAATTACCACAAAAGACAACAAAGATGGTTGGGTATTTGGCGGTGCAGTATATCAAAAAGGGCATGATAAAGGAAACGGAATCATGACAAATACTCAATTTGACTTTGAGCATTTTGGCAAGTTTGACGTTTCTTCTTGGACATATTTAGGCATCACAAGACGTGAAGGTGGCGATGCGGAAACGGTGACAAATAGTTACCTGAAAGACAATCAAATCATAGAAATAGAAAAAACAGATGTTGGCGAATATGGATATTACCGTAGGTACCGACTTATGGATGCAAAAAGAAATCTATTAAAAGTACGAGAGTTCAGTTTTAATGTAGATGCAGGCGATACAAAACCAAGAATGGAGCTCACAGAAACCGTAAAAGATTTCACCACAAAAAAAGAATACACGCGTACACAAAATATAAGCAAACATTTTATGCAGCTCAATGCACGTCCGCAAATAGTACTTGGCACATGGAATGAAGCTGAATTAGTTCTAGAAGAAACCAAGTAAACGACAACAGATTTACTGTTACTAAAATTTATTTACGAACCAATTGTATCATTGTCAATAAAAAACACACGATGGATCATAAAAAAATAGAAGAAGCCTACAACGAAACTTTCGCAGGATTGACCATGTATTACAGAGATTGCAACTTGAATGCTGCGCATATTTCCAAGTATGAAAAAAATCAAATTCTACGAGAACGTGGTTTTACCGATGTTTCTTCGTTTGCGCAAGGTTTGGGCACAAATCTCAGATATGCGATCGCTTCTAACAAAGCCGTAAATATGGCGCAAGTGAATCCGGATGTGGCAAAATATCGCTTTCATTTAATTTCGGCACCATCCCATTATAAAGTGTTGGATATTTATAAAATAGGATTGCAAACGCAGATTTTGTTGTTGCATTTTGATCAAAAATTCATGTCCGTTTTCGATGGAACCAATTCAAATATTGAAGAAAAAGTTATTGGCATGGGACGCGATAGTTTTGACCAAAAAACACAAATGCAACCCAACGAAGTACTGTACGAAAACAAGTGGATGGAACGCACACAATTCCCAATAGGCATGTCGGACAAAGGCAATTTCTTTCCAGTTTCAGATGAAAAAACAGCAACGCCATCTACAAAAACGGAGAAAACAGAAGACACTGAAAAAAGCGCAGAAAAGAAAAGTTTTTGGCAAAAGCTATTCGGGCAATAAACAACGTATTCTATAAAAAAGTAGGAGCTTTAAACGTGTAGTAACGCATTTCTACTAGCTTTCATAACTACGTATTTTCACGCTTACACAAAGAAAAATTTAATATGATATTGTTGTAAACTAAAAACAATATCGTATGAACTTCTCCAAACAAAGAGCAATGGTTCCTGAGAAACCAGATATGATCCTAATTATAACAGATCAGGAACGTGCAACTCGAAATTTTCCCCCAAATTGGGAGTCTGAAAATTTAGAAACCATGACATTTTTAAAAGATAATGGTTTTACCTTCAACAAGGCATTTTGTAATTCTTGCATGTGCTCTCCAAGTAGAACTACACTATTTACAGGCGTATATCCATCACAACATGGCGTAACACAAACGCTTACTTTTGGCGGACGCTATTCGGATGCAGAAACACAACTTGATCCTAAAATATACAATATGGCACGCATGCTCTCCGACGATGGATATGATGTGCAATATCGCGGAAAATGGCACTTGAGCAAAGGCGAAACTGAAAATGGATTGACAGCTTCTGAAATTGCACTCACCGGTTTTAGAGGTTGGATTGCTCCTGATGCGGGCGAAGATGTAAAACCACAAAATTTTGGAGGCGGCTATGCCAATCATGATGAAATGTACATTCAGCAAGGAATTGACTTTTTGCAACAAGTACGAACAGCGCGCGAAAGTGGCGCACCACGAATTCCGTTTTGTTTGGTACTTTCTTTGGTAAATCCACACGATGTATTGGCATATCCAAATGGTGTTGATTTTGGCTATTCAGAAAAAGATTGGTTGGGCAGAAGTGTCGGATTGCCATATTCTTTGAATGAAGATCTGCTAAAAAATAAAAAACCGATGGCGCAGTTTCAAATTGTACAATCAGCAAACTTATTATTAGGCGCATTACCCAATGATGAGAAAAAACTAAACTATATCAATTTTTACGCACATACGCTCACAAAGATCGACAAGCAAATTGGCGAGTTTATTAATGAATTATACCGCGTAAGCGACTCAGGTTACCGAATGGCAGATGAAGCGTTGGTGATTCGAATTTCTGATCATGGTGAAATGGGATTAGCACATGGTGGCATGCGTCAGAAAGCATTCAATGTGTATGAAGAAACCTTAAATGTGCCGATGGTATTTTCAAACCCAAAACTGTTTCCAAGTAAAGATGAAAACGGAAATCCAATTCCGCAACGTTCCTCTGACGAACTTGCGACTTTAATTGATATCATGCCAACCATGGCAGCAATTGCAGGGATACAAAGACCTTCAAAAGCGCTTCAAGGAAACAATTTATTACCAATTATTACAGATGGAACTGGCGTTCAAGATGAAATCATGTTTACATTTGATGATACCAAAGCGAGTTCTGCAGATCACGCTTCGGCAGTATTAGCGGCAAATCGTATTCGATGCATTCGCACCAAAGAGTGGAAATTTGCCTATTACTTTCACGCATTAGGAAGTTATCCAACGGTATATGAATTGTACAAACTAACGGACGATGAAGATAACGAAATGGAAAATTTAGCGTACAATCCCGAATATAAAGCAATTCGAGATGAATTGGCTAAAAAACTACACGAAGCTGAAAAACGATTATTACATCGCAATGCCGTTACTGACGGTCCTATCGCGCTAAGCAGACAATAATTAGTACATACAAGAACTCCACAGAAGCCATTTGCACAATTTGTAAATGGCTTTTTTTAATTAACGTAACGTCTGTTCAATATAATTTTTTGTTCAAATGAAAATTAAGACATAAACAACTAAAATTCAGTTTTTTATTTTCGTTTTCTTTATTTGCCCAAAGAAAAGAAACA
>CAZHSA010000056.1:0-16160 GCA_964535135.1 uncultured Kordia sp. | reverse complement strand
TATAGCCTCATTAAATTGTGCTGGTAAGCCAATGAGTTGACGCGTTTTTAAATCGATCCAAGCGCCCATCATTTCGCAGCTCGCAAAGTTTTTTCCATTCGTATCATAAAAATTATGAAGAAATTCAAAGAACATTCCGTCTTCGCTTAAGCCTGCAACTTCCAAAGATACTTTTACAGGTTTCCCAGGAAACGCTTCTTTAAAGTAATACATGTGTTCATAAAATACCACAGGACCAATATTGTTTTTGGCTAATTCTTTTTGTGTAAAGCCATTTTCAATGAGAAATCCCATACGTGTGTGACTCATAAAGTTGATATATGCGGAGTTGGCTAAGTGGCGATTTGCATCTAAATCGCTCCAACGAATGTCAAATTCTTTAAAATACATTATATTTAGATTTTATTTTTTATTTCCAAAAATAACATGCCAATAATTAAAAGCAATTACAATCCACCACTTATTTTTAAAAACGGTCATTTTTCCACTATTCATTCAGGTTTGTACCGCAGTGTGTCTGGTGTGTATCAAAAGCGTGAACGCATTACCTTGAGCGATCAAGATTTTATTGATTTGGATTGGAGTTTTGCCGCTTTTCATAAAAATGTTTCCAAACTTATTGTGATTTTACACGGTTTGGAAGGCAACGCACAACGCGCTTATGTAAAAGGAACGGCTAAAGTGTTTAACCGTAATGGATACGACGCTGTTGCTATGAATTTTAGAAGTTGTAGTGGAGAACTCAACCGTTTGTTCCGATCGTATAATGCAGGCGCTACCGAAGATTTACGAGAAGTAATTGAACATATTTTGACCAACCATCCGCACTATGATCATATTGTGTTGAAAGGGTTTAGTTTGGGCGGAAATATGCTCTTGAAATATTTAGGAGAACCGATTCGAGTTCCGAAAGAAATTAAAGCTGCCATTGCTATTTCTGTGCCGTGCCAATTAGAAGGTTCTTTAAAACAGATGCGCCGCGTAGAAAACTATTTGTATAGCAGAATGTTTATTACACATTTACAAGAAAAATTAAAACGCAAGCATGAAGCTTTTCCGAGTTTAATCAAACTTGAAGATATTAAAAAGGCAAATACGATGTTTCAATTTGACAACTTGTACACCTCCAAAGCACATGGTTATAAAGACGCACAGGATTATTATGATAAGTGTTCATCTAAACAGTTCATTCCTTATATTAAAATTCCAACCTTATTGATCAATGCTAAAAATGATTCGTTTTTATCCAAATGTTGTTTTCCTATTGAAGCAGCAGAACAGAATGAAAATTTTTATTTAGAGATGCCAAAATACGGCGGACATGTTGGTTTTTTTGATACAAATGATGTGTATTATAACGAGAAAAGAGCGCTCAATTTTGCTACTTTGGCTTAAAGTGAGAATTCTGCTGGTGAATCCGTATGGCTTTTTGAGACAATAAAATCCCAATAGCCAAAGACATGAAAGCGCCAATAGAGATTCCAGGAATGAAGTCGATAAAAAGAAAGAAATCATAGGTTCCGTGAAAAGCAGTTGCTAACGCCAATCCGATGAGATTGAATTTGATCCGTTTTCGAGAAAATTTGGCTTTTCCCATGTAATATCCCATAATAATTCCGAAAGTTGCATGTGCTGGTACTGCTGTAAATGCTCTATAAATAGCTGTTTCTATTCCACCTTGAAACGAATAGGCTAAATTTTCAGTCACAGCAAATCCCATAGAAACCATCACGGCATACATAATACCATCATACGGTTCGTCAAACTCTTTGTGTCGTTGCGCAAAATAGCGTACAAAGATGTATTTGCTGAATTCTTCTACCAATGCCACCACTAAAAAAGCTTTGCAGAACTGAATCCACCAAATTTTTAATTCTAAGCCAGGAAAATATCGGGAAACAACAAAATGTGATACGGAAGAAATTAAGATACTACCAATAGCTCCTAGCAGAAAACAGATTATGAGGAGATGTCGCGGCTCTTTGTCATATTTATCACTGTAATAAATGTAAATTATGATCAAAAGCGCAGGCGCAATGGATAATAATACTAATGGCAACTGGTTAATTTTCTCAAAAATAAAAAAACGCGTGATAAAATGAAGTGTTTCTGCTAGTTTAACATTTGAAAACTACGAGAAACTTCTAGCGAAAGCTTTACAATATTTTTTGTGAATGTCTTGAAACATACAGAATAGCAAGTTATAAAACCAAGCTTTGTCACTAATTTTACTATTTTTGCCGTATGATAAAGTCTATGACAGGATTCGGAAAGTCTGTAGAACAACTTCCGTCAAAAAAAATAACGATTGAATTAAAATCGCTCAACAGTAAGAGTTTAGATTTGAATGCTCGTATTCCTTCTTCTTACAGGGAAAAAGAATTGCTAATGCGCAAAACAATCGCCAAAACGGTTCTGCGTGGAAAGGTTGATTTTTCACTGTATTTAGAGATGACTGCAGAGCAAACTTCCACCGTAATTAATAAAGCCGTTGTAAAAGAATACATGAATCAGCTTCGTGAAATTCAGCCTGATGCTAATGACGTAGAGTTGTTGAAAATGGTCGTACGAATGCCAGATTCGTTAAAAACCGAACGTGAAGAGATTGATGAAAAGGAGTTTGAAGTGATTCAAAATGCGCTACAACACGCTATTACACAATTAGATGAATACCGAATTGCTGAAGGAAAAGTGCTAGAAAAAGACTTTTTATTCCGTATTGCCAATATATCCGAGTTGCTTCAAAAAGTAATTGATATTGATGACGAACGCATGGCTTCTGTAAAAGTACGTCTGCGTCGTGCATTGGACGATTTGAAAGAACAAGTAGACGAAAATCGTTTTGAACAAGAGTTGATTTATTATTTAGAAAAATTTGACATCACCGAAGAAAAAGTACGTTTGGCAAATCATTTAGATTATTTTTCAAAAACCATCCATTCTCCAGATTCTAACGGAAAAAAGCTCGGGTTTATCACACAAGAAATTGGTCGTGAAATCAACACGATTGGTTCTAAATCCAATTACGCGCCTATGCAACAATTGGTTGTACAGATGAAAGACGAATTGGAAAAAATTAAGGAGCAATTGTTAAACGTGTTGTAAAATGAAAAGAGGGAAATTAATTGTATTCGCCGCACCTTCTGGCGCTGGAAAAACTACTATTGTTCACCATTTGTTGGGAATTCCTAAATTGAATTTAGCGTTTTCCATTTCGGCGGCTTCTCGTGAAAAACGTGGCAGTGAAGTGGACGGAAAGGATTATTATTTTTTATCTCCGAAAGATTTTAGACAAAAAATTAAAAATAAAGAGTTTTTAGAGTGGGAAGAAGTCTATCCTGAAAACTATTATGGCACTTTGCAGACAGAAGTTGATCGTATTTGTGATGCTGGAAAGAATGTCATTTTTGACATTGATGTCGTTGGCGCATTGCGTATTAAACGAAAGTTTCCCGATGAAACACTCACCGTTTTTGTAGAACCACCACACATTAATGAATTGATTATTCGCTTGAAAAATAGAAAAACGGAAAGTCAGGAAAAAATTAATATGCGCATTGCCAAAGCGCCTGCTGAAATGGCAAATGCACCACAGTTTGATGTGCGAATTATGAATGACGATTTAGCAACTGCAAAAGAAGAAGCAGTGCGTGTAGTTTCAGAATTTTTAGGAATTGATAAAGCGTAAATAAATGAAATGAGCCTTTCCAAATAGTTGCTATTACGCACTATGGTTTTTGGGCGAATTCCATTTGACAAAATTAATTAAATAAAAACATACAAATGAAAATTGGTTTGTATTTTGGCACGTTCAATCCAATTCATATTGGACATTTAGCTATTGCCAACCACATGGCAGAATACAGTGATTTAGATGCTATTTGGATGGTTGTTACACCACACAATCCGTTCAAGAAAAAAAGTTCGTTATTGGCAAACAATCATCGCTATGAAATGGTGATGATTGCTACGGAAGATTATCCGAAAATTAAGCCTAGCAATATCGAATTTAACTTACCTCAACCCAATTATACCGTAAATACCTTAGTGCATTTACAAGAAAAATATCCAAATTATGAGTTTTGCTTGATTATGGGCGAAGACAATTTGAAGAGTTTGCACAAATGGAAAAACTACGAAGTCATTTTGGAAAATCATGACGTATATGTGTATCCGCGAATTTCAACAGGAACTGTGGAGCATCAATTTGTAGGGCATCCAAAAATTCATAAAGTTGCGGCACCAATCATGGAAATTTCTTCCACCTTTATTCGAAACGCTATTAAAAATCAGAAAAACATTCAACCGTTACTACCTGCAGATGTCTGGAACTATATGGATGAAATGAATTTTTATAAGAAATGAGTTTAGACTTGCTTAGACTGTGTTAGACTCACTTAGACTTGCTTAGACTTATTCCTACGGACGCAAGAATCTATTAGAGTTTTTAGTGATTTTTAGAACTTGACTAATACCTAATTCCCAAAACCCAACACCTACTAGTACACTTTCGTATAAAAGTACTCTTCGTTATTTTCTATATCAACTAGTAATAACATCTCATCATCTTCACTTTCTACGTCTTTTAATTCGTAGCATCTTGAAGCATTGACTTCCTCATCTATAATTTTTACTACTAGCGAATTTGCAACGCCGTGCTTGTCGCATTGTGTGGAAAGTGTGTAGTGAAAAGGTCTACTTTCTATATTTTCGGAACAGGACTTTGCAATTCCATTTTGAAGAAATTCTATCGTATTTGCAGGATTTTTGTGTGACACCCAAGAACCTACAATTTCATTTTTTGGGGTTACAAAAGAAGTAATTACCATTAATATTATTAGCAATATGGAAAGTGGAATAATGATTAATGGTCGATAACTTCTCATGCTATTGGTTATTTATGATGCAATATTAGGAAGTTTTCAAGATGCAAGACAAGGGGATTTTTCCCCTTTTTCATGGTTTTTTCACTACAAGTTATCTGTAAATTCTTTACAAAAAAAGTGTGTTAATCTTGCTAACTGTCTAAAACAGGAATGCGCAACACTTGTCCTGGATAGATCAAATTTGGATCTTTGAGCATAGGTTTGTTGGCTTCAAAAATTTCTGGATACTTCATCGCATTGCCATAATATTCTTTTGCGATTTTTCCGAGTGTATCACCTTTCGCAACCGTATGAAACCGTGCTTCTGGCGCTTGATGTTCCACCTCCATTTGATCGTCTACCATAGCAATTCCCATTGTATTCCCTACAACAAGAACTACTTTTTCTTTCGTAGCTTGATCCGTTGCTGTACCAGAAATTGTTGCCGTATCTCCATTCAGCGATACGCACAAATTGTCTACGTGTAAATCTAAATCGTGAATAGTTTCCGCAATAGTAGCTTCCGCTTTGGCACTTACGTCAACAGCAGCAGTGGTACTTTTAGTGGACGTTTCTGTAGATTTTGTGCCGAATAATTTATCTCCGACATCTTTTATAAAAGCAAATAAACTCATTTTTTTGGTATTAGGTTGTTGGGTTTTAGGTGTTAGCTTCGTTTGAAAGGTATAAAAATAGCTTTATAATTAAAAATGTATGTTAAGAATATGCCTTTCGGCAGAAGGATACTGTTGCATATTTTGCTTAAAAGAATGCTGTAGTTTTGAATAAGGAAGCTCAAAAACCGTCATTCTGGACTTGATCCAGAATCTCATAAAACTGATTTTCAACTGTTATAAGAAATCGAATCGAGTTCGGTTTGACGTAAATTCATCTTTTTATACAACCTCTATTTCAGCTCATCTAAAGTAGAGATTCCGCTCTACAGCGGAGTTAGTTCGACTTGCACTATTGTATGCGCCTTCGGCTTTACAATAAAATAGATTCAAATGAACAGATATATTTTTAGAAACAGCCTACTCAATTCAGCAAGACTCCGCTCTACAGCGGAGTTAGTTCGACTTGCACTATTGTATGCGCCTTCGGCTTTACAATAGTGAGTCTCACTAAAAAGAAACAGCCTTTACACGAATGTAAAGACTGTTTCTAAACTAAATAACCAACCAAAGTCTTTATGTCTTATTTCTTAAAGTCTTCTTTATTGAACACTTTATTGATAATCTTTTTACGTTTTTTATCGGTTTGTTTCAACGTTTTAGAACTTCCATCTGTAGATGAACGTAAAAATTGAAGGTAACCTCTTCCTTGAAACTCGTATGTCGTTCCCGAATCTGGGTGAAATAACTCTATTGTTTCGTCATTAATAACGTTCAATTCGAAGTATTCATTGTCCAGGTAATCATAATCTAATGTTAAAACTTTCGAATATGGATCGCCTTGCACATCATACACAGTATACACGCCTTCATAATCGTAGAGTAAATCGGCAATTGGCGTATTTTCTGGATCTGTTGATGATAAGAAGGTATCGTCATTTCCACCTGCTAAAAAGGTGAGGAAATTTTCACTATCAAACTCATTCAACATGCCTTCTTGACTTGTAAATGTTTTTTTCCATGCTGTAAATTCCTGTAATAAATAGTGAATGTTATCATAGAATACAAAGTCATAATCAAAGTTTGAACGCTGATATCCTGTTAGAAAATAGCTTGTATCGCTAAAGCTATCATACAAACGAATTCTATTCACACTAATTTGATCGACAAATAGTGAATGAAAACCATCAATATCATGATCAATATTTACGGTATCAAAATTTGTCCCAAAAACTCCCACATCAATTCCGTACCCATTTCCATTTGTTCCTATTCCCGAAATATTATTGTTGGCATACAATACACCGTTTATAAATGATACGGTAAATGCACGTTGTAAAAAAGGAACTTCTCCATTTCCTGTGGTTTGATTAATGTTTACATACCACAAATCATACGAGTTTAGTAATTGATTTAACGAAATACCTGGCTCGTCAATAATTGGGTCTTCCACCAAAACTTCTGTATAACACGAACTCATTGTAGCACTAAATAGTGTAATTGCTAAAAGTAATTTTATAGTCTTCATAAGCCAATCGTTTTGTTGTTACTGTTTAGTTACTGTCAAAACGTATGCCAAAATGATAACTTGCTGAGTATCAACAATAATTTTAGAACGATATTTTTGTATTTTTGAATCATAGATCAACCTTTTATGGATAACGAATTAAAATATGCCGTTTTCGGAGCAGGAAGTTGGGCAACTGCCATTGTAAAAATGCTTAGTGAAAACTTAAATGAAGTTGGCTGGTATATGCGCAGTGTGTATACAAAAGAGCATTTGCTAAAAGAACAACACAATCCTAGCTACTTAAGTTCTGTAGAATTTAATATAGATAAACTTAAAATCAGCAACGATTTTGATGAAATTGCTTCGTATGCAGATGTATTAATTTTTGTGATTCCCTCCGCATTTATTCATGGTGAATTGCAAAAGTTAACAGTTGACATTAAAGATAAAATCGTTGTTTCTGCTGTAAAAGGAATTATTCCCGAATCAGGATTGTTAGTAGGCGAACATTTTCATGATGTATACAAGATTCCGTTTGAAAATATTGCAGTGATCGCAGGTCCATGTCACGCGGAAGAAGTAGCGCTCGAACGTTTGTCTTATTTAACGATTTCTTGTGCCGATCAAGAGAAAGCACAAGCGATTGCCGATACATTATCGAGCAATTATATCAAAACTAAAATCAGCGATGACGTTATTGGTACGGAATACGCTGTGATGTTGAAAAATATTTATGCCATTGCTGCGGGAATTGCACACGGACTCGGTTATGGAGATAATTTCCAAAGTGTATTGATGAGTAATGCGATTCGCGAAATGAAACGCTTTATCAAGAAAGTACCCAAAATGAAACGCAACATTAATAACTCTGCCTATTTGGGCGATTTGCTCGTAACTGGATATTCGGTATTTTCTCGAAATCGGATGTTTGGAAACATGGTTGGCAAAGGCTATACCGTAAAATCTGCACAGATGGAAATGAATATGGTTGCCGAAGGATATTATGCCACCAAAAGTGCGTATGAACTCAATCAGAAGAACGAAAAGAAAACGCAAATTCCTATCATAGAAGCTGTATACGCGATTTTGTATCAGAATAAAAACCCGAAGAAAGTATTTAAGAAATTAACGGATAAGCTTGATTAGTTACAATGTAAAAGTGTATCAATTTTTTAATGCAGCAATGCTTTTTTGATTTGAAAATTGGTTTTTGCTTGCGCGGAAATGACTTCGGTAATTTTTAACGCTCCATTATATTTAGAAATGTCTTTGCGAATTTTATAAAAATTCGATACAATCCGTCTCTTTGTGTCAAGAATTCTTTTTTCAATTACATACTTTGTAACGTCTTTTGCAATATCTCTGGATTTTTTTGGTTGTTCCAAAATAGAAGCAATGCAATCATATTTTGATTAGGATATATTCTATAAAATACTGTTGTTTGTTTTGAGATCACTGATCACTAGAGAATGTATGTTGTCAGTTGCATATTTTTTTCCTTCAATAATACCACGAGAAAGGTTTTCAATACACTCATTTACAAGATTGACAAAAGCGTTCACTTCTTTTAGAGTCCATTTTGATTTGATAAAATCTAACTCATCAAAATATGAATACTTGGCATAAGATGTCCACGAAACAATTATTTTGGACATATATTACTTGGTAAGATTATATTTTTTACGCACATCTTCCATGACTTTATCATGTGGAATAAGTTCACCTCGATCTGCTTGTGCAGCACTTTCTGTAAGTAATTCTTGAATTGGAGTAGGCAATTCTTGGAAAGACTCTGAATGTTGTAACCTATTTTTTTGAGCAAAATCAAAAACCTCCTTTAAATAAGATACATTATCTGTATTTAAAAGCTGCATTATTTTATCTCTTAACTCTATTGCTCCCATTATCATAAGTCTATACTATCAAATATACGTAAATTATGGCAAATCAATTAAGTATATTATTTGTTTGAAAATTGGTTGTTGCGCTTGCGTGAAGGATAGAGGCGACATCCTTTTTTGTTTTTGATACGTCATTACGAGGAGTTTGCGACGAAGTAATCTGCAAATAGAAAAACAGATCGCCACAACAAATTAAAAATTTGTCTCGCAATGACTGGTTTCAAAAAAGATATAGACGAAAGCCTGACCGTTTACGGGCACGCCCAAATTTTAATTGAAAGATTGAATGATGTTATGAATTAGAAGTACTTCTCGATACAATTTTTCTCCATTTTATTACGAAAAACCACTCGAAGTGACGGTGACGGAAAGTAACAAGAAAAATAATTCGTGTATTCGTGGTGAAAAAATAAAGAAACTCATTAGTTTAATATTTTAATCAAAATCACTTATTTTTTGTCATAAAAATCGAAGTGACGCGCAGGAATTATACGGTCTTACGTCTAAAAGTGAAAGTACTATAGGGCATAGCGTATCTAAAAAACTACTTGACTAGAATTCCCTTAGTATTCATCAATGGAATTGGTTGAAACGCCTTGGTATTGATGGTATTTTTTCTAAAAAGAAACTTTTTGTCATACATCTTGTTTCCTTCAAAAAACGTAACGCGAAATTCATTGTTGAGTGCAAATACATCTTCTTGCATCCATTCTGCTTTGGCATACGATTTTGCAGGCAACTTTTCCAGTTTATGACGCATGGTCGACGTTTCTCTGTCCGCATCATATCCGCGTGAAACAACAAGTATCATTTCCAAATCTACTTCTTTGTCGTTGATAATGTACGCGTTCCAATCGTCCGTCTTGTAGATGTCGTTGTATTCTTGCACAACGGCCATGTACACACCTTCCACTTGTGGAATTTCAATGTCTTTTTTCATGTCAAATTACAATGCCGATTTGAATTGCGCTAAGAAACGCACATCATTTTCGCTTAATAAACGAATGTCGCCAATTTGGTATAACAACATCGCAATACGATCAATTCCGACACCAAAAGCAAAACCTGAATATTCCTCAGGATCAATGTCACAATTGGTCAATACATTCGGGTCTACCATTCCGCAACCGCCAATTTCTAACCAACCAGTTCCTTTGGTAATTTTGTGATCGGTTTCTGTCTCCAATCCCCAATACACATCAATTTCGGCACTTGGCTCCGTGAATGGGAAATACGAAGGACGCAAACGAATTTGTGACTTGCCAAATAGTTCTTTGGTGAAATGTTGAAGCGTTTGTTTTAAATCAGCAAAGCTAACTTCCTTGTCAATATACAATCCTTCTACTTGATGGAAAAAGCAGTGAGAACGTGCTGATATCGCTTCATTACGATATACTCTTCCTGGAGAAATGGTACGAATTGGTGGTTTATTATTTTCCATATAACGCACTTGCACCGAACTCGTATGTGTTCGTAATAAAATATCAGGATTTGTTTGAATGAAAAACGTATCCTGCATATCACGTGCTGGATGATATTCTGGAAGATTCAACGCCGTAAAGTTATGCCAATCGTCTTCAATTTCAGGTCCGTCAGACACATCAAAACCAATGCGAGAAAAGATATCCGTGATTTGATTTTTTACCAATGAGATCGGATGGCGCGCACCAATTTCAATCGGTTGTGCAGGACGCGTTAAATCGCCATACACACCTTTTTCTTCCACCTTATTTTCCAATGCTTCTTTTAACGCGTTGACTTTTTCTTGTGCGGCTTTTTGTAATTGGTTTACAACCTGTCCAAAATCTTTCTTTTGTTCATTTGGAACATTTTTAAACTCGGCAAAAAACTGTTTGAGCAGTCCTTTTTTACCTAAGTATTTAATTCTGAAATTTTCTATATCTTCTTTTGCTTGGGTTGAAAATTTTTCAACCTCTGCAATATGTTCCTTGATCTTATCTATCATGACGATATTTTGATTTAGCTTGCAAATTTAGAAAAAACTAGCTTATTGAATGTATTCCTTCTCTAAAAAGTAGTTGACAATCGCTTCTTTCATCAAAACGGTTTGTTCACCAGCTTTTAATACAGGTAATTCTTCTTTAAACGTATAATGTGGCCAACCGTCATCGTCAAAATAGTCAAACTCATAATATCCGTACGGTTCCAAGAGGCGACAAATAGCAATATGCATCAAATTGACTTTGTCATCTTTTTTAAACGTTCGGTGAATTTGTCCAAGTTCTTGAACGCCAATTAAGTAAATAATTGAATCCAAATCTAGTGTATCGCCTTCTGCAAATTGAAGCGTTAATTTTTCAACTACGCTATTCCAACGTTGTTTTAATTCTTCGTCTCTTGCCATGTTCAGTTCTTTTCCGATGCAAAGGTAATCAGTTTTTAATCAAACAAGAACAAATTTTAAGGGAACAGTAACAATAAAATATTATAAATAGTTGTTCTATATTTGTTAAAACTCGATAACATGAACTTTATTGACATCATTTTAGGCGGCGTAATTGTATTTGGCTTTGCGCGCGGACTCATGAAAGGACTTTTTGTAGAAATTGCTTCGCTAGTAGCGTTAATTGCCGGATTGTATGGCGCGATTCACTTTTCGTACTTTGCTGGTGAATTTTTAGTAGAGAATTTCCCGTCTTGGGAAGAAAAATATGTCAATCTAGCCGCTTTTGCAATTACTTTTATTGTAATTTTAATAGCTGTAACCATGGCTGGAAAATTATTGACAAAAGTTGCTGACTTTGCTTCACTAGGAATTTTAAATAAAATTTTAGGTGGCGCTTTCGGCGGATTGAAAATGGCGGTGATTATTGGTGCTGCTTTGGTATTTTTTGAACGTACCAACAACACTATGGAGTTTGTGGAAAAAGAAAAGATTGACGATTCTGCTTTGTATGAACCTGTAAAAGACGTCGGCGGATTTGTATTTGCCTTTGTTTTGGAAGAAGCCAACCAAAGTGATGTGTTAGATTCTTTTAAAACAGATTCCACAAAATTAGCTGACGAAAAGAAGGCACAGCAAAACGATTTAAAAGAAATTGAAGAAAACGAAAACTAACCTGTATGTGTGAAAAATGTGTATCGCCCGAAATTCAACATGAGTCTCACGGGAAAACCATCAAACCGTTGCAAGCAAAGTTGACTACAAAAACTTTAAAAAAGAAGCCTAAAAGCGTAACAAAACCTTAAAAAGAGCTACATATAAGCCAATATTACATTTCTATTTTATGTGTGAACATTGCTCCGGTTTTTCAACAGAACGTTTTTTTTCAGAACAAGATTTTGCTGCATTTGAAAAAGCTTTGGGAAAAAAGCTTGTCGACGGTACATTTGTTCGTGTAGTACACCCAAATCAATTGGCGCAAAGTTCGCTTGAAACTACATTTCAATGTACACATTGTGACACCGATTGGATTTTATCGCTCCCAGAAGGCGACTGGCAAGGTTACTTTTTACCAAACGATCAGTTGACCGAATACGAAGAGTTTAACTATCAATCTGAACAAAATACATTTCAAACAAATTTTAAAAATGGCAAAAGAAGTTGCGGTTGCTGTTTAGGACTGTTTTTAGGACTTGTTGTCCTCATTATTTATACAGTGTATAGTTTCTTTGATTTTATTTTAGGGATATTTTTTTAATGAAAACTCTAAATAGTAACAAGCTTCCTATAAACCAAAGTGACCTATTCTTTTAGAGGTTACGACGAAATTTGACTATAATTCGTTGACGTCTTCTGCAATGATCCAACCAATTTTTCCGTCGATGAGTTGAATTTTTTTCCAGTTGTCAATAGCATCTAAGACTTGCACTTTGGCTCCTTCGTGCAATACAAAAACCTCATCACTGCGCAAGTTCGGTTCTGCTTTTACAGCAGTTTCTTTCGCAAATATGATAGCAGGACGATTTGCTTGCGCTTTTCCATATTGTTGATACGCAATAGCAACAGCTCCCAAAATGAACAAAAGAGCTATGAAGCTGACGAGAAAGTAGATTCTTTTTTTAAGCGTTTGATACGAGAATTGATACAACAAAAACGAAATCACACATAAAAACCCAAAAATAACCGCAATCCACGCCCATTGATTGTACGTGAAGGTTTTTGTAATGCTATTTATAAACTTTGAAAGCTGCGTTTTTGGCAACGGTTCAATAGCATCAATGGTCATATTTTGGGCAAATGCCAAATTGTTGATAATGTCTTTGTCTTTGGGCGATAGTTGTAATGCTTTTTCAAAATAATAGATGCTTGGCCCAATTTCGTTGCTTTTGTAATATGCGTTTCCAAGATTGTAATAAACAGCCGCAGAATGCTCGCCCGTTTTTAAGATTGCTTTGTATTGTGTAATCGCTTCTGGGTAATTGCCTTCATTGTATGCTTTGTTTGCAGCTTCAAAAGCAGCCGTATTTTCTTGTCCAAATACGAATGAAAAGCTAGAAATGAGCACGAAAAGCACGTATGTTATTTTTGTCTTCATCTCTGTTATTTTATTTGTTTGTCAATTTGTGAAATAGCTTGCACCGATTTCTCGTAATCTTTGTTAATCGTTACGTTCGATGCTGGTGTATACCGCGCAAATTCGCAACTTTCTAACAAGGTGATAAACTCGTAAACTGTTTCTGAATTTACACTGCGCTCAGTTAGTAATTGACTTATTTTTTCTTTGCTAAACTCCGAAGTTTCAATGCGAAGTTTGGCACGTAAATAGTTGTGCAACGCGCGTTCTAATACTTCGTAAAATGCTTCTTGATCGTTTAATTTTTTCTTTGCTTCGGATAAGTATTTTTTCGCTAAGCGATTGGCAGTTCGTGTTTTACTTCCTTCAATATCATTGTCAAAAGCTCTCTTCTTTCTTCGCACAATTAAAATGATCGGAATAAAGAAGAAAGGCCCAAATAACAAGCCGTAGAACAAGTTCGATTTGAAGAAATCGGGCGTTTCTACAGATACTAAATTTGCTTCTGTTTTTAAGAATCTAAATTGAGAACCATTTGTAGTAACGAGTTGTTTTTGGGTTGAATTTTGATCGTTTGCTGTTGCCGTTGTTGCGGAATTTACAGGACCTTCTACGACATCAATAATGATTTCGCCGGATCGTAAGGTTTTGTATTTTTCGTCAGAAGGATCAAAATACGAGAACGATACACTTGGTATTGGATATTTTCCTTTGAATTGTGGCACTACCGTGTAACTGTCTGAAATTTTTCCTTGCATTCCTGAGATTCGCGTCGTTACACGTTCCGTAAATTCTGGATCGTATACTTCTAAAGAACTTGGCAATTTCAGTTTTGGCAGTTCAAATAATTTTAGGTTTCCTTTTCCAGAGACTTCTATTTTTGCTTGAAGCGATTCGGAAGCGTTTAACGATTGTTTGCTTGTCGTGACTTCAAATTCGAAATCGCCCACAGCGCCTGCAAAATTTTCAGGTTTTCCTGCTTCTGGTAAATTTTTCACATTCACCGTTCTTCGTGCAGAAGATACCGTTTTATGCACCGTTTCATAACGGCGTCCAAATACGTCTCTACGATTGGTAGGCACCGAAATTTGCAAGTCAATTGAAAAAGGCTCTATGACTTGTTTTCCTGTTTTTTGCGGATATAACACAAAACGTTTTAAGGTAACATATGAATAGTCTTCGCCTTTGTACGTAGTCCTTTCAGCACGTTGCATTTGTGTTTGAATGCTTTGACTCCAAAAGTTATTGAACGTTGGTTTTCCAAGTTCGCGGTAATCATTAACAATGATGCCTGGTTTTACATACAGTTTGTAGGAGACGGTTACAGGTTCATTCAAATACGGATTTCCTTTGGATACTTCTGTCACCAAATGCAATCCTTCTGAAATAGCTGTATCCGTACTATTGGCATTTCCTGCTCCGCTTACGGCTTTGGTTACTGTAACTTTTACGGGCAAGGTTTTATACACTTGTCCATCAATTTCTACTTTGGCTTGTTTGATGGTAAAAGTTCCTTCTGCTTTTGGCTGTATGAAATACGTGTATGTTTTTGAGAAGGAACGTTGTCCATTGTTCCACACATGACTCATGGATTGAATTGGTCCGCCAACTACACGAAACCCTTCAAAGCTTGGCGCGGTAAAATTGTCACCATCTCTGTCCATTTCAAAGTCAACCTTCAAACGCTCGTTTACGCCTAGTTTCTTTTTACTTACTTTCGTTTCAAAAGTTACCTGCGCGCATACAACGCCTGAAAATAGGATCAATAGTATTGTTGATATGTATGTTGTAAATCTCATCGTTTGCAACGAACTTTTCTTCGTTTTTATCTCAGTTTTTCTAATAATTACCAGTCTTTTTCAGCTTTCACTTTTACGCCTTTTGCCTTTTTCTCGTTCAGTTTGTCCTGCGTTTTCTTTTCCGCGTTGTTCATTGCCTTTAACAAGCTTTTTACTTGTTGTGGCGACAACTGATTTGGCTTTGGCTGTCGTTGTTGCTCTTTGTTTTTATCATCTTTTTGGTCTGCTTTTCCTTGACCATCTTTGTTATCTTTCTTTTGCTTTTCTTTTTCTTTATCGCCTTCGCCTTCTTTATTTTTGTCGTCTTTTCCGCCTTTGTCTTTCTCCTTGTCGCCTTTGTCTTCGTTTTTGTCTTTTTGATCTTTTTTATCCTGATCTTTTTTGTCTTGCTCTTTTTGTTGCTCTTTTTTGTCTTTGTCTTTTTTATCTTTATCGTCTTCTTTTGGAGGATTTTTTTTGAGCATATCTTTTGCTAGCGCGAAATTGTAACGTGTTTCATCATCCGATGGATTGTTGCGTAATGCATTTTTGTACGCTGTCACCGCTTTTTCATATTCTTTGTTGTTCATAAACACATTTCCCATATTGTGATATGCTTTGTGTTTATCCGCTTTGGTAGTGGCTACTTCAGCTGCTTGCTTGTATCGGTTGAACGCTTCCTCGTAACTTTCATTTTCGTAGTATACGTTTCCTAAGTTGTATTTTGCCGCTACATTTTCTCCATCTTTGGAAATTGCTTTCCTGTATGCTACTTCTGCATCAACGTAGCTGCTATCTTTGACAGCATTGTTGGCTTTGTAGGTGTAGTTTTTTGATTCGTTTTTAAATGCTTCTGCTTCTTTATCTTGTGCATACGCTACTGAAATCGTAAGCAATGCAAGCAGGATGTGTTGTACGTTTTTCATGATTCTTTTTCATTAAATAGGTTTAACTTTTGCAACCATGCTGTTTTTCGTTCTAATAGAAAAACATCGAACAGTAATAAGAAGATTC
>CAZHSA010000055.1:0-16220 GCA_964535135.1 uncultured Kordia sp. | reverse complement strand
AAAATCATGAAAAAAAGAAATGCAAAATCGTTGAAACTCAACAAGAATTCAATCTCTGATTTAGGAAAAGACCAAACTAAAGGAGGAACGCTCGTTTCAAAATACAATTGTCCAACGCTGCAAAATCCACCGTGTACTTCATTTATTGATGCATGTCCAACAGCTTGGTGTCCATTTACACAAGTTCCGAAGGATTGCGTGTATTGGTAAAACCAAACGTATATCAACTTTGATAACGAAAGAAGAAGCTGTTTAAAAAGCGATAGAATCATCATACGAAACCTTTGACTGAACGTGTTTCAGCATCAAGCAAGTTTGACAGGTTTTTTGGCTTTTTTGACAGCTTTTAACATTGTTTCTTAAGGCGTTTTGTGTTAAGATACTTTACACGCTATCAAATTGCTAACTACAATTTTTTCCCGTGTGGCAACTTGAAGCGTTTTTTATATACCTAACTAGTAATCATTTAAATATCAAATTATGAAAAAAAGAAATGTAAAATCGTTGAGACTTCGTAAAAATTCAATTTCAAACTTGGAAAGTCGCCAAATAAAAGGCGGAATTAAACTTACTGATACGTGTACATCTGTAATTGATGATTGTCCATCGGCTTGGTTTTGTCCAACAGACATTCCAACACTTTGTAACATTGATTGGTAAAAAAAGAAGAATCGCATGAAAATGTAAACAACAGTTAGCTGAGCTTTGCTTTATGCTAACTGTTTCCTGTAGTTTTTCCCTTACTAAATTCACAACTGTTTTTGACAACGAAAATCATTAGTAATCCAGAAAACTTAAAATCATGAAAAAAAGAAATTTAAAATCGCTACAGCTTCGTAAGAACTCTATTTCCAACTTAGGAAATGCAACAGGAGGAGGATTTGAGATTCCAATTCAACTTACAAAAATTAATGTGTGTGGTTCACAAATTGATGCGTGTCCATCTGCACTAGCTTGCACATTTCAAGCCAATTGTCCATTAACAATTGATTTTACGTGTCAGACATTGAATAATAAATGTGAAACGTTTAATTATCCGTGTCAATCACTATTTGAGTGTGCTTAATTGAGACAGAAAAGCTGTTTGAAAATTATCTTTGAAACGTCATTTTGGACTTGATCCAGCATCTTATTATACTAAATAAAATTCAGCACAAGAATTCAATTTGACGAACTTTAGACTTTTCCAAACAGCTTTTTATAGTATTAGCTATTCAGCGTTGTATTACTGCTTGTAAATTTTTCCGTCTTTCATGACAAAAACTACAGTTTCCATCGTGTTAATGTTTTGTGTTGGGTCTTCATTCACCGCTACAATATCAGCTAAAAATCCTGTTTTCAATTGTCCCAATTGATCTTCCATTCCTAAAATCTTTGCATTGGTTACCGTTGCAGCTTGAATGGTTTCCATAGGAGGCATTCCACCTTCAACCATAAAACCAAACTCTTTTCCATTGAGTCCGTGTTGAAAAACGCCAGCATCCGTACCAAACGCAATGCCAACTCCTTTTTTATACGCGCTGGCAAATGTTCCCTGAATTTTTGGTCCTACAGCTAATGCTTTTGGCACAATGATATCTGGATAATATCCTTTAATTTTTGCTTTGGTTTCTACTTCTTTTCCCGCCGTGATGGTTGGCACTAAATACGCATCGTGCTTTTTCATCAATTCCATAGTTTCGTCGCTCATGTAAGTTCCGTGCTCTATGGTTTTTACACCACCTATAATGGCGCGTTGCATACCTTCATCACCATGAGCGTGCGCAGCTACATGCATTCCGTAATCTTTTGCTGTTTCGCAAATTACCATAACTTCTTCTACGGTAAACTGCGGATTGCTTCCGCTTTTAGCCACACTGAGCACGCCACCAGTTGCTGTAATTTTAATAACATCGGCGCCATTTTTATAACGTTGACGCACTGCTTTTTTAGCATCATTTACATTATTCACCACGCCTTCTTTTGGTCCTGGATCGCCAATTATTTCTTTGCGATTTCCGTTCGTCGGATCGGCATGTCCACCAGTTGTTGCTAAGGCTTTTCCTGCTGTAAAAATTCTTGGCCCCTCAATTTTTCCTTGCGAAATAGCGTTTCGTAAAGAAATGTTCACGCCTGTTCCGCCTAAATCGCGCACGGTTGTAAATCCTGCTTGCAGCGTAACACCCGCAAATCCTACCGAACGAAAAGCTACATCGGCATCATTCAAGGTGTATTTTTCTAAATATGCTTTCGGGTTGGTTTCACTTTCAATATGCACATGCATGTCAATCAATCCTGGCATCACAACTTTCGATTTCAGATCAATTGCAGTATCTTCAGCAGAAGCTGGTTGTACGTATCCGTTTTCAACACTTTTAATTTTGTTTCCTGAGACAATAATGGTTTTTTGCGTTAAAATCTTTCCACTTTTGGTGTCAATAATTTTTCCACAATGCAAGTAGGTATCTTGTGCCATTAGCATGGTAGCACAAAACATACTCAAGCATAGAATGAGTAGTTTCTTCATTTGATTAGTTGATTTCGTTGGTTTTTCTAATTTTTTGTTCCCATTTCCAAGCAGAAAGCATTGCTTCATCGAGCGTAGATGTAGCTTTCCAACCTAAAATGGTGTTTGCTTTTGTGGTGTCTGCATAGGCAGAAATAACATCACCTTCTCTCCTATCAACAATTTTATAGTTGAGTTTTTCGCCACTTACACGCTCAAAACTTTGAATGACTTCTAGGACAGAACTTCCTGTTCCTGTTCCGATATTGAATACCTCAAACGAGTTTTTATTTTCTGTATGAAGTATTCTTTTTAATGCGGTGACATGCGCTTTCGCGAGATCAACCACGTGTATATAATCACGAATGCAGGTTCCATCTTCCGTAGGATAATCATCTCCAAAAACAGCGAGTTGTTTGCGCAAACCAATGGCAGTCTGTGTAATAAAAGGCACTAAATTTTGTGGAACACCATCTGGCAATTCGCCAATTTCTGCACTTGCATGCGCACCAATCGGATTGAAATAACGCAAGGATATGACTTGTAAACCATCCGCAATTTTGGCAGTATCTTGTAGAATTTCTTCGCCAATTTGCTTAGTGTTTCCGTACGGAGAGAATGCTTGTTGTATGGGCGCATCTTCCGAAATTGGCATTGTTTCGGCCTGACCGTACACCGTACACGAAGAACTAAAGATGAAAGAAATGTTTTCTTTGTGTTGAATTTGTTGCAAAACGGTAATCAACGTCGAAAGGTTGTTTTCGTAATATAATAACGGATTTTCCACACTTTCACCAACCGCTTTGCTCGCAGCAAAGTGAATGATGCCACTGATGTCTGTATATTTTTGAAAGAATGAAATCGTGGCGTGTTTGTGGCGTAAATCGAGCTTTTCAAATGTTGGCAAGATCCCTGTAATCCGTTTAATTCCTTGCAAAACTGTTTCTGACGAATTGGAAAGGTTGTCAATAATTACAACTTCAAATCCTGCCAATTGCAACTCCACCACCGTATGTGAGCCAATATAACCTAATCCGCCAGTTACTAGTATTTTTTTCAATTCAGGTGTTGGGTTTTATCCATTCACGAAATCTAACATCGTTTTGGTGATGAATTCGATTTGATCGTCGTCTAATTCTGTGTGCATTGGCAATGAAATGACTTCTTTTACCAATTGGTTTGTGATAGGAAAGTCTGCTTCGTTGTAACGTTCGTCCTTATACGCTTTTTGCAAATGCAAAGGAATTGGATAGTATACACCACAAGGAATTCCGTTTTCGTTTAGGTGTTTTGCCAACGCATCTCTGTCTACATCAATCACACGTAAGGTATATTGATGAAATACATGACAGTTACATCCTGTACAGATTGGGCTTTCGCATGCTTTTGTGATTTGTGGCGTGATGATTTTATTGTTTCCAGCGAGGGAAGCATTGTACTTTCGTGCTGCGTTTTGACGTGCAGCATTGTACATATCTAAATGTGGTAATTTTGCACGTAAAACTGTCGCTTGAATCGAATCTAATCGTGAATTTACACCAACTACATCATGATGATAGCGTTTGTACATTCCGTGGTTTACAATTCCTCTGATGGTATGTGCTAAATCGTCGTCATTGGTAAAAATTGCGCCACCATCACCATAACAACCTAAGTTTTTTGAAGGAAAGAACGAAGTAGAAGCTACATGACCAATTCCGCCTGCTTTTTTTACACTTCCGTCAGCAAAGGTATAACTGGCACCAATGGCTTGTGCGTTGTCTTCAATTACGTATAAATTGTGTTCATTGGCAATTTCCAAAATCGCATCCATATTGGCACATTGTCCAAATAAATGTACAGGAACAATGGCTTTTGTCTTAGGCGTTATCGCTTTTCGAACCGCTTCCGGATCAATATTGAATGAGTCTTTTTCCACATCGACCAATACTGGTGTTAATTGCAATAATGCAATGACCTCAACCGTTGCTGCAAACGTAAAATCTGCCGTAATGACTTCATCTCCAGGCTGCAATCCAAGTCCCATCATCGCAATTTGCAATGCATCGGTTCCGTTGGCACAAGGAATGACATGTTTTACATCTAAGTATTCTTCTAATTCTTTTTGAAATGCGTGTACTTCGGGTCCGTTTATGAATGCAGAAGAGGCAATAACATCTAATACGGATTGGTCTACTTGGTCTTTTATTTGAGCATATTGCCCTTTAAGATCGACCATTTGGATTTTCTTCATTCGTATCTCTTTTAATCAAACAAATTTATGAAATTGTACAACGATACCCAATGAATTTAAGGGAAAGAATGTATTTTAGCGGCAAACTCAATCACTTTTGTATTTTTTTTACAACATATTAGTCTACGTTGCGGGTTTCTTTTTAAGAATCATTGCGAAATTTAACACGAAACTTGGACTGTTTGTACAAGGTAGAAAAACCGTTTTTCAGACCTTAACCCACACCATTTCCCCTACCGACAAAGTCATTTGGTTTCATACAGCTTCTTTGGGCGAATTTGAACAAGGATTGCCTGTATTGGAAGCGCTGAAAGAGAAATACCCAACGCACAAGTTTGTATTGACGTTTTTTTCACCTTCTGGATACGAAGTGAAAAAAGATAGTGGCGTTGCCAATGTTATTACTTATTTGCCTTTAGACACCAAGGCGAACGCCCGAAAGTTTATGAAGCTAGTGCATCCGGAGTTAGTTGTGTTTGTGAAGTATGAATTTTGGCCAAATTATTTAGCGGAATTAAAAAAGCAGCAAATTCATACAATTTCCATTTCGACTATTTTTAGACGCTCGCAAGTGTTTTTTAAGTTTTATGGCGGTTGGATGCGAAAATCGCTTCATGCGTTTGCTCATATTTTTGTGCAGGATGAAACGTCTCAACAGTTGTTGAAAAGCATCAATTATACTGACGTTACTATTAGTGGCGACACCCGTTTTGATCGTGTTTTGGAAATTTTAGAGCGCGATAATTCCCTTTCTTTTATAGAAAATTTTATAAATAATAGGACAACTGTTGTCATTGGAAGTAGTTGGCAAGAGGATGAAGCTATTTTTGTGCCTTTTATCAACGCATCTCCCAAAGATTGCAAGTTTATCATTGCGCCGCACAATATTAAATCTCAAGAAATTGAAAAATTAAAAAGTAATATTAAGAAGAAGACGATTTTATTTTCTGAGATGGAACAACAGAATGATTTGAGCCAGTTTGAAGTTTTTATCGTAGATACCATCGGAATTCTCACAAAAGTATATAGTTATGCAGCTATTGCATACGTTGGTGGCGGAATGGGTTCTACAGGTTTGCACAATACGCTAGAACCTGCTGTTTTTGGAATTCCTGTCGTTATTGGAAAGCATTATACAGGATTTAAAGAAGCGGAAGATTTGGTGCAACTTGGCGGTGTACTTTCTGTAGATTCGAGAGCGGCATTTGAACAACTGATGCATCGTTTACTTACGGATTCAGCTTTTAAAAATAATACAGGCAACATCAATAGCGAGTATGTGCACGCGCATGGAAATGCTACAGAAACCATTATTAAGTATCTTTCCCAATACTAATACCAATTACACTATAAACAAGAGACTCCTATGTACCAAAGCGTTAATTTCATTGAATGTTAAAAATATGTTAACTTATTCTTTGTGAATGAGTAAAAGAAATCTTAACATTGTTGTACAATAACAATAAATAGGTAAAAAAATGAAAAAATTAGTTTTGAGAGCTTCCTTAGTTGTAGCTTTAATGATCGGTATGACTTCTTGCGAAGAAGTAAAAAAAGAAGGTGACAAGGCAAAAGAAACTGCTAAAGAGATGGTAAAAGATACCAAAGAAGCAGTTAAAAAAGTAGCTGATGACGTAAAAGAAACTGCTACAAAAACTATGGAAGACGCAAAGGAAGGTGCAAAAACTATGGTTGATGACGCGAAAGAAGGTGCTGCGAAGACAGTGGAAGATGTAAAAGAGGCTGCTAAAGGTAAATTGGACGAAGCAAAAGAAGCTGCCAAAGGTAAAATGGACGAAGCAAAGGATGCTGCCAATAAGAAAATGGATGAAGCAAAAGAAGCTGCCAAAAAGAAAGCTGAAGATGCTAAAAAAGCAGCGGCTGATAAATTAAAGAGTGTAGGCGGAAACTAGGAAACGATTGTTTTTCGTATAAAATTTAAAAAGCTTCTCGAAATTCGAGAAGCTTTTTTTTGTACTCTTTATTGACAATTTGTTTGGTATCCTGTTAAGCACCAAGAACCTGTTTGAGTTGGAGGCGGACATTCGGTTGGAAATTCGCTTTGACCTGTTGGTCTGTCGTGTTGCCAGCTTAATCCACCTGTAAGGTTTTCTTTTACTAAGTTCGATACTAAACTTTTGTTGAGTTTCAAGCTTTTTACATCTTGTTTTTTCATGATATGAAGTTTTTAAGTTAAAGACTAAAGTTAGATAATTACAACGATTCAAAATACGGGAAAACCGTAAAATTCACTGCGATTTCAGACGAAAACCTTTACTTTTTAAACTGATATCAATTATTTACATTTACAAGCACTTGCGTTGTTTTGCGTGAAGCAATCTTCAGACCCAGGAGGACATTGTTGCGTACAAACTACTGAACATAAATTTGACGTTCTAGATGTTCCTCCTTTTAAACTTCCTGTCGCTAAATTAGAGATAATACTCTTCTTAAATCCGATTTTTTTGATTCCTTTTCTTTTCATAATTTTCTTTTTTTGGTTAATTTTTTTATTAAAATTACGCCATCAAAAAGAAGGTTATTTACGGGAAAACCGTACTTAACAAAATTATAAGATATTGACAATCAGAATTTAAGATAATTTAACATTTTTCAATGCTTATTGATTTTTAACAGATTGGATATGTGTTGCCATCTACTTCAATGGTAAGTACACAACCTGCTGCCTTTGTTTCTTTACAGATAGCAGCGATACGTGTTTCTAAACAGATATTATTACCATTTTGATCTATGACTGAAAGAATACAGAAGCGAAACGAATTTTGTCCGCTTACATTTCCTCCGCGATTACCTTCTAAATTAGAGATTGATTTTTTGTTTAATGCTAAATTTTTTAGACTCTTTTTTTTCATGATTTTGAGTTTTTTTTGGTTTCAGTTTACTTTATAATAAACCATCATAAAGAAAGTTAATTATGAAAAATTATAATCAAAACTTTAGATGGTTTGCTGTTTTTAAGCTTGTTGCCTTTTAACAGATTGGAACTGTAAATATATCTACTTCAAAGGTAAATGCACAACCTACAGGCTCAGTTTGACCACAAGTAGCAGCTCTCTTAGTTGGCAAACAAATATTGTTTCCATTTTGATCTACTATTGTGCGAATACAAAATCGGATCGAGTTTTGTCCACTAATATTTCCTCCTTGATTGGCTTCTAGGTTAGAAATTGATTTTTTGTTTAACGATAAATTTTTGATACTCTTTTTTTTCATGATTTTAAGTTTTTTGGTTAAAATATTAAGGTAAGAAATGTGACAAAAAAAAGAAAACATTTTAACGTTCAAGGTTGTTTGTTTTATAAAACAAACAAAGCAATCAGTACCATAATAGTACTGATTGCTTCAAATATAGAATAGATATGATTGTGGGGCTTATTTCACGATCATCTTCTTAGTAACCATAATGTCTCCATTAGATACTAAGCTATAGATAAACATTCCTTTTCCAATTTCGCTAGAATTTATAGTTACTTGTCCTTTTTGACTTGACAAGTTGTAATCTCTTATGAATTTTCCTGACATGTCAAATACAGAAATCGTTGCTTTTCCGTCGTTTGCCAATGTATAGTTAATCACTGTTTGGTTTGTAAAAGGGTTTGGTCTGTTTTGGTCCATCGTGAAACCAACTTCTAATTCATCGTTGCCTTCTAAGCTATTTTTAGTAGTTGCCAACTCGTTTCTCAAGTCTGCCAATTCCGTTTCTAACAACGTAACTTTATTGTTCATTTCATTCAAACTTGACGTTAATACTGAAATTAAACCTGTATAGTTTACCGCTTTGTACTCATACGAACCTGTATCGACTCCTTGCTTGTCTTGAATTGGTTTGTTGATCGTTGTTACTAATTCAGGAAAAACCTCTTCTAAGTTTTGTGCTAAGAATCCGTGTTGTACTTTAGACGATAAGTTTAAGTGGTCATTTTGTTTAAAAGTATATGTAACTGTTTCTAATTGAGACAATTTATCCAACACGTTTTCTTCTGCCTTGATGTTTTCTTTTAGATTCTTATCAGAAACTGTAAACATTCCTGTTACAAAAACGTCACCATTAAAATATCCAGCAAATCTGTTTGGAAGTGCTGCTGAACTACCTTCAATAGCCGCTCCAAAAGCAGGACTAAATGACGAAGTAGAAATCTTAGCTTGCACTCCATAGGTAGGTCCAGAATTATTAGATGCAAAAACTCTTACTCCAGCAACTTGGTCTCCATCTAACACTTCTACATTTATTCCTGTAGATACAGCTGAAGCACTTGCTTCCAGTACACTGATGCCTGTTTTAAACCTCCCTTTTTCTTTGTTAATCGTTTTAATTCCTGTAAAGAAATCTCCATTATTTGTGTTATTACGAACGATTAAACCAGTTTTTACATTCCCTGGCACTGTACTGTAATCAATTCCTACTAATGGTTCGTTAGAAGCTAATGGTTTTCCAAAAAAGGTTCTACCATCAAAAGTCATGGTTGCGTTCAAATTAGAAGCTGTGGAAAAGAAATTGGTTGCAGATCGAAATTCTAAGTTACTCTTCACAGTATCTCCAATCCATTGGATTCTAGGGTTTTTGTCATTAACATCTTGATATCCCATAATAATTCCTCTGTTTGGCAACTGAAAACGAATTCCGTATACAGTTTGAGATCCAGTTTTTAAGCTTCCTAAAGAAAACCATCTACTGTTGTTAAAGTCAAAGGCATTTCCTTTGTCTAATTGTGTCACGAGGCCACTGTCGAATCTAAAAATTTCTCCACCACCAAATTGTTGTGGTATTGGATTAAAAATAAAGTTGGAAACGGCTCCGTCTGATTGATTTTGTGCGAACGTCATTCCCACAAAAAATAAAATTAATAATAAAGTAACTCTTTTCATGTTTAAAAAATTTTTAATTGGTTTTTGTTTAAAGATACTGCATAAAAAGTTAAACAAATTACGGTATAACCGTAAAATTAAAACGCTAAAAATTAGATGATTAATAAAATAATTGTTAAACAAAAATTAAAATACAACCCAAAAGACTAAACAAAATTTAAAAACTAAAAAAAGCCAAGGTATTGAAACCTCAGCTTTTGTTTTGTAATAGATCTATTCTTTAAATAGTAAACTCGATTTATCTTACAATCATTTTTCTGGTGATCATTACTTCGTTATCAGAAATTAGAGCATATACAAATATTCCTCTTCCTATTTCACCTGAATTAATGGTCAGTTGTCCTTTTTCATTTGATAGATTGTAATCTTTGATGAATTTCCCAGATAAATCTACCACCGAAATTGTTGCTTTGGTATTCTTTGGCAACGTATAGTTGATCACGGTTTGGTTGGTAAACGGATTCGGTTTGTTTTGCTCCATAGAAAAGCCTGAATCGCCAATTTCATTTTGATTATTTTCTCTAATTTCCCCAATAGATTCTGATCCTGTGAGTGCTTGTATTTGGCTTTCAAGTAGTGCTACTTTTTCATTTAATGCTTTGATATTCGCAGCCGATTCTTCTTCCAATTCTTTGATTTTTGTTTCCGATTCTTCATTTAATTGTTGTAAACTAGAAGTTAGAATTGAAATCATTCCCACATAATTCACAGCTTTGTATTCATACGTACCAAGTTCCTCGTAATTTTCACCCAAAATAGGTTTTGTAATCGTCGTAACTAATTCTGGAAAAACTTCTTCTAGGTTTTGTGCCAAAAATCCATGTTGTAATTCACCAGGCAAGTTGAGTTGGTCATTTGGTTTAAACGTATAACTTACCGCATCTAGCTGCGTTAACTTATCTAGTATATTTTCTTCAATTTTAATATTGTCTTTTAATTTTTTGTCTGATACTGTAAATGTTCCACTTACAAAAACATTTCCGTTAAAGTATCCTGCATATCTATTGGTGCTTGCTGCAGAACTACCATAAATACCAGCTCCAAAACCTGTTGGAGTTACACCACTTGGTCCCCCAACCGATCCGCTGACACCATACGAGGAACCACCAGATGCTTCACTTCTCGCAAATGCGCTTACTCCCGTATTGTATCGTCCGTCTAGCAAACTGACACTCACTCCTGTATTTCCAAAAGCACCTCCATCGCTTTCAACACGTACGCCATTTTTTATCTGACAAAAAACTTTGTTAATAGATTTGAAGCCTGTAACTGTGCTGTAACTGCTTGTACTAGTACTATTTTGCGCTATAACACCTGTTCTGCCATTTGGAAGATTACTGTAATCTACACCCACTCTTGTGTTGGTAGTTGTTGATTGTGGACCAAAAAAGGTTTTTCCATCGTTTGTCATCGTTGCTACCAACGTAGAACTTGTAGAGGTAAAACTATTTGCTGCTCTAAATTCAAAGTCTGTTGCTGAGGAAGAACCTGATCCAATCCACTGCAATCTTGGGTTCAGATCATTGATATCTTGATATCCTAACGTTAGCGCCTTATTGGGCAATTGAAAGCGCAATCCATATACGGTTTGAGTTCCTGTAAATAAGCGTCCCATAGAAAACCAGCGATCACTCGTAAATCCAAAGCCGCTTCCAGAATCTAGCTGTGTAACTAGACCTGAATCAAATCTAAATGTTTCTCCCAAACTAGACGGTAGCGTCGTTGTTATTGGGCCATCTGATCTATTTTGTGCAAAAATGATTCCCACAAAAAATAAAGCTAATAATAAAGTAATTTTTTTCATATTATGTGATTTTGATTAGTTTGTTTAAATATATCAACAAAACTTTAAACAAAATTACGGGATAACCATAAAAAATAAAAAGCTAAAAATCAATTAATTACGAAATAAAGTGGTATTTTATAATAAATTATTTCACAAAAAAAGCTGAGATCTTCAACCTCAGCTTTTATTCTAAAAATAAATTTTTATTGTAATTTATTTAATAATCATCTTTTTAGTAATGATTACTTCGTTATCTGATATTAACGCATATACAAATATTCCTCTTCCAATTTCACTTGAATTGATGGTTAATTGTCCTTTTTCACTTGATAGATTGTAATCTTTGATAAATTTTCCAGACAAATCTACCACCGAAATAGTCGCTCTCGTATTGCTTGGCAACGTATAGTTAATCACAGTTTGATTGGTAAACGGATTCGGTTTGTTTTGCTCCATCGAAAATCCTGCGTTACCAACTTCATTTTGGCTACCTAATTGAGTTTCTCCAGTAGAATTCGTTCCTGTTAGCGCTTGTATTTGGCTTTCTAGCGATGCTATTCTTTCATTGTTTGCTGCTGATTCTTCCTCTAATTCTTTGATCTTTGCTGCTGATTCTTCGTTTAATTGATTCAAACTAGAAGTCAATACAGAAATTAAACCTACATAGTTTACCGCTTTGTACTCATAAGAACCTATTACCTTTTTATCCTTACCAATGATTGGCTTATTGATCGTCGTAATTAATTCAGGAAACACTTCTTCTATGTTTTGCGCTAAGAAGCCGTGTTGTAATTCTGAAGATAAATTTAAATGCTTGTTTTCCTTAAATGTATAGGTCACTGCATTTAATTGAGATAACTTGTCTAATACATTTTTCTCATCTTTTATATTCTCTTTTAATTTCTTGTCGGATGCTGTAAATGTTCCAGTCACAACTACATTTCCATTAAAATACCCTGCAAAACGATTTGGATCTGTGGATGAAGTACCATAAATAGCCGCTCCAAAAGCAGGAGATTTTACATCAGCAGTACTTGCTACTGATCCAAAAATACCATACGTTGGCCCATCAACACCATTATCTGTTACAAATGCTCTTACGCCAGTATTTTGAGCTCCTCTATTTAAAACAACATTAATACCTGTATTTTCAACGCTAGAACCCGTAGTACTTTCAATATCCAAGCCCGTTTTAATAAAACCTCCAGCATTGTTTACAGATCGTATTGCTGTGGTAAAAACACCATTTTGACGAGCATCAGTTTCTAAAGTTAAACCCACACGCGAAGAAGCACCACTAACTTGGGTATAATCAATGCTAACTTTTGTATCAAATGCGGCTAGTGGATTTCCAAAATAGGTTCTTCCATCATTTGTCATCGTAGCTACCAGCGTAGAATTAGTAGAGGTAAAACTATTGGCTGCTCTAAACTCTAAACTACTTCCAAAAGCTGATGAATTTCCAATCCATTGAATTCTCGGGTTGATATCTCCAGTATCTTGATATCCCATTGTCAATGCTCTATTCTTTAACTGAAAACGCAAACCGAATACTTCCTGAGTTCCTGTATTTAGTTTCCCGATAGAAAACCACTGACTCGAAGTAAAGTCAAACGCAGTTCCCGCATCTAATTGAGTGACTAATCCAGGTTGGAACCTGAAAATCTCTTGTCCACCAAATTGTTGTGGTATCGGATTAAAGATAGCCCCAAAAACGGTTCCTGAAGATTGGTTTTGCCCAAATGCGATCGTAGCAAAAAATAGCGCTACTAATAAAATATTTTTTTTCATGTCTAATAATTTTTAATTGGTTTACTTTAAAGATAATCAGCAATTCAACAATATTTTTACGGGATCACCATAAAAATTAAACCGCTAAATATCAATTAATTATAAAACAAAATGATTATTTTATAATAAATCACTGATAAAGAAAATAGGATCGAAATAGGAAAACTATAGTACATAAAAAAAGCTGAGATTTTCAACCTCAGCTTTCATTCTAAAAATAAACTTTTACTTTAATTTATCTAATAATCATCTTTCGAGTAATGATCACCTCGTTATCCGAAATTAAAGCATATACAAATATTCCTCTTCCAATTTCACTTGAATTAATTGTCAATTGTCCTTTTTCATTTGATACATTATAATCTTTGATGAATTTCCCAGATAAATCAACTACAGAAATTGTTGCTTTCGTATTGCTTGGCAGCGTATAGTTGATTACGGTTTGATTGGTAAACGGATTCGGTTTGTTTTGTTCCATGGAAAAACCAACCTCACCAACCTCATCTTGAGTATTTAATTGAGCTTCCTCTTTATCAGACGCTGCTTGAATGTTCATTGCTTCTATCTGGTTTTTTAAAGTTTTCACTTCTTCTTTCAATTCTTGTATGCTTGATGTTAAAATTGAAACCATTCCCACATAATTCACCGCTTTGTATTCGTAAGTCCCTATTTCCTTATCTTCTTTATCAAAAATAGGTTTATTGATGGTTGTTAATAACTCAGGAAACACTTCTTCTAAGTTTTGCGCCATGAATCCATGTTGCAATCCTCCAGGTAAATTCAAATGCTCGTTTTCTTTGAATGTATATGTTACCGCATCTAGTTGAGTTAATTTATCTAGAACACTAACTTCATCTTTTACATTTGTTTTTAACTTTTCATCGGAAGGCAGGTATAATCCAGTAGTAAATACATTTCCATTAAAATAACCTGCATATCGGTTTGAATTTGTGGTAGCTCTCCCATAAATACCTGCTCCAAAACCTGTAGCACTAGAATTAAAAACGGATCCATACACACCATACGAAGTTCCTGTAGAAGTCCCGGAGACATTAGCTCTAACTCCCGAAGTTAAAGCTGCTCCACTTAGGCTTATGTTAGCACCTATATTATCATACGTGTTATTTGGTGTACTCGAACTTTGAACATCCAAACCAATTTTTCGATACCCTCCAATATTGTTAATAGATTTAAATCCTGTAGCGATATAAGCGTTTACTGTAGAAACATTATCTACTGTAACTCCTGTACGAATACTACCAAGATTTCCATAATCTACACCGACTCTTGTTGTATTTGTTGACAATGGGTTACCAAAAAATGTATTTCCACGATCTGTCATTGTTGCCACTAAGGTCGAAGCCGTAGAGGTAAAACTATTGGCTGCTCTAAACTCTAAATCAGATCCTGCAAAGTTTGATGCACCAATCCATTGGATTCTTGGATTTGCATCGTTTAAATCTTGGTATCCAAAAGTAGCTGCTCTATTTGGCAACTGAAAACGCAATCCATACACGGTTTGAGTTCCTGTAAATAAGCGTCCCATAGAAAACCAGCGATCACCTGTAAACCCAAATCCAGTTCCTGCATCTAATTGTGTGACTAGACCAGAATCAAATCTGAAAGTTTCTCCGATGGTAGATGGTAGCGTAGTCGATACTGGACCATCTGATCTGTTTTGTGCAAAAGTTATTCCCACAAAAAATAAAGCTAATAATAATATAATTTTTTTCATACTTAAATAGTTTTGATTAGTTCGTTTAAAAGTATTGACAAAACATTAAACAAAACTACGGGATAACCATAAAATTAAAACTTTAAATGTCAGCCACTTATAAAATAAAATGATTATTTTATACTGAAGTGATTTAAACTTTTCTGGTTTAAGCGAAAATTAGAAAATTTAAGTACAGTTGAAGGTTTTTTTGAGTTTCATAGCAGCGTTACGGAACGAAAAAAAGACAAAAATAGGGCTGAAAATAGCAATTTTTTAGCAAATCATAAAAGTTTAAATCACTTCACTAAATTAATGACACAAAAAAAACCAAGATGTTGAAATCTCAGCTTTTTTTATGGTATATAGGTTCCTAAAATAGTCCGTTATCGTATGATCATCTTTCTAGTGATAATTACTTCACTATTTGAAATTAAAGCATATACAAATATTCCTCTTCCTATTTCACTTGAATTAATGGTTAATTGTCCTTTTTCACTTGACAATTCGTAATCTCTGATGAATTTCCCAGATAGATCAACTACGGAAATCGTTGCTCTCGTATTCTTTGGCAACGTATAGTTGATCACGGTTTGATTTGTAAACGGATTCGGTTTGTTTTGTTCCATAGAAAATCCAACATCACCCACCTCATTCTGATTTTCCAATCGCGTTTCTCCAGTAGATTCAGCATCATTTTTCATAGCTTCTATCTGATTTTCTAACAATGTTACTTTCTCTGTTAAGGCATTGATGTTTCTAGTTGATTCTTCATTCAACTCTTTCAAACTTGACGTTAAAATTGAAATCATTCCCACATAATTTACCGCTTTATACTCGTAAGAACCAGTTTGTTTATTTTCCTTATCAAAAATAGGCTTATTGACAGTCGTTATCAATTCTGGAAACACTTCTTCTATATCTTGCGCTAAAAATCCGTGTTGTAATCCTGCTGGTAAATTCAATTGATCATTTGGCTTAAAAGTATACGTTACGGCATCTAACTGCTCTAATTTATCCAATACATTGACTTCCTCTTTAATATCGTCTTTTAATTTTTTGTCAGAAGCTGTAAATGTTCCTGTAACAAAAACATTTCCATTGAAGTATCCTGCAAATCTGTTATTAGTTGTTGCTGAGCTTCCATAAATAGCTGCTCCAAAACCAGTTGGTGTTGTTCCGCTTGGTCCATAAATAAATCCACGAACCCCATAAGTACTTCCATTATTGCTACCTGTTACAGCTGTAGATATTCCTGTATTATAAAATGCTTCACTAAGTCTTACATTGATTCCTGTATTACCGTACGAAGATCCACTACTTT
>CAZHSA010000054.1:0-16449 GCA_964535135.1 uncultured Kordia sp. | reverse complement strand
ACGGAAAAGAAGAAATGCGTGCGCGCGATTTATTCTACGCAATGTGGATTCCGGATTTATTCATGAAAAGAGTAGAAGAAGATGGCGCTTGGACGTTGATGTGTCCAAACGAATGTCCAAACCTATTCAATGTACACAGTGATGAGTTTGAAGCGTTATACTTAAAGTACGAATCGGAAGGAAAAGGAAGAAAAACGATCAAGGCGCGTGAGTTATGGGAAAAAATCCTAGAATCTCAAATAGAAACTGGAACGCCGTACATGTTATATAAAGATGCAGCCAACCGCAAATCGAACCAAAAGAATTTAGGAACCATTCGTTCTTCAAATTTGTGTACGGAAATCATGGAGTATACGTCTCCTGATGAGGTAGCAGTATGTAACTTGGCTTCAATTGCGTTGCCAATGTTTATCAAAGGAAAAGAGTTTGATCACAAAGAATTATTCCGTGTTACCAAACGCGTTACCAAAAACTTAAACAAAGTAATTGATCGTAACTATTATCCTGTAAAAGAGGCTGAAAACTCAAACTTCCGTCACCGTCCAATTGGATTAGGTGTGCAAGGATTGGCAGATACGTTTATTAAACTGCGTATGCCATTTACGTCGGATGAAGCGAAAAAATTGAACCAGGAAATCTTTGAAACGTTATACTTTGCGGCAGTAACGGCTTCTATGGAAATGGCAAAAATAGAAGGTCCATATCAAACGTATGAAGGTTCGCCGATATCAAAAGGAGACTTCCAACACAATCTTTGGGGAATTAAAGATGAAGAACTCAGCGGACGTTGGGACTGGGGAAAACTGCGAAAGCAAGTAGCTAAAAACGGTGTGCGTAACTCGTTATTGGTAGCGCCAATGCCAACAGCTTCAACATCACAAATTCTTGGAAACAATGAATGTTTTGAGCCATATACATCTAACATTTATACGCGAAGAGTACTTTCAGGAGAATTCATCGTGGTAAACAAGCATTTACTAGAAGACTTAGTAAATTTAGGATTGTGGACAGAAGACTTGAAGCAAGACTTGATGCGTGCTAATGGATCCATTCAGCATTTAGATGTTCCACAAGACATTAAAGACTTATACAAAACCGTTTGGGAATTGAGTATGAAAGACATCATTGACATGTCGCGTCACAGAGGATATTTCATTGATCAGTCGCAATCACTAAACTTATTTATGGAAGGTGCAACCATGGCTAAATTAACGTCTATGCACTTCTACGCTTGGAAATCTGGATTAAAAACAGGAATGTATTACTTGCGTACAAAATCGGCTGTTGATGCTATTAAGTTTACGGTGAAGAAAGAGGTGAAAAAAGCACCCGTAGCTGCTGAGGCTGCAACGTCAATTTCTGTACAAGAAGTAGGCGCAAAACCAGCTCCAGTTGCAGTAGAACCATTAACACCAGAAGAATTAAAACAAATGATTGCACAATCAAAAGGGAATCAAGATGACGATTGCTTAATGTGTGGTTCATAAACAAGAAAACACTTAAAAAACCGAAAAAAAGGGAATGTTGCTAAACATTCCCTTTTTTGTTTTTTATATTTTAATTGGTATAGTATTCAATTTCGTTACCAAGTACTTCTCGATACAAATTTGTTGCACAAATTCAATCGAAGTGACGTTTGGTAATTCAAAAACCAAAAAAGTCTAACAGCGCAACAGCACGGTCTAAAATTTACCTTTAAACTGTTCTATTCATCAATTGTTCACCAAAGGCTTTTAGTAGTTGCTTTTCTTTGTCGCCAATATGTAATGTTTGTAATACTTTAAACGCTTTTTGTGTATACTCAGAAATAGCAGCTTTCATTGTTGCTGGCACATTTGCTTTGTTGAAAATTTCCTTCACAATCGCTACTTTTTCATCCGTGTTTTCAGGTTTCTGAGAAAATAATTGCAACAATGTTTCTCTAT
Organism: uncultured Kordia sp.; assembly: GCA_964535135.1. Classification (GTDB taxonomy): domain Bacteria; phylum Bacteroidota; class Bacteroidia; order Flavobacteriales; family Flavobacteriaceae; genus Kordia. The sequence goes on along the minus strand of CAZHSA010000054.1, from coordinate 14,524 downwards.
CTGTTGCGGAACTATTTTCAAGTGCTTTTAAATACAAATAGGTCTTTTTATTCTCAATAATATCACCACCAACTTGCTTTCCAAACGTTTTTGGATCGCCATACGCATCTAAATAATCATCTTGAAGCTGAAAGGCCAATCCTAAATAACGGCCAAAATCATAAATACCTTCTGCATCTTGTTTGCTGGTTTTTGCAATAATAGCACCCATTTTCATGGCTGCACCGACCAAAACAGCCGTTTTATACTCAATCATTTTTAAATACTCGGGAATGGTGACATCGCTTCTCGTTTCAAAATCCACATCATATTGCTGTCCTTCACACACTTCAATGGCAGTTTTGCTAAACAATTCAGCCAACGCTTTAAAAATAGGACCTTCATAATTTTCAAACAATTGATAGGCTAAAATTAGCATCGCATCACCAGATAAAATACCTGTATTCAAATCCCATTTTTCATGCACGGTAGCTTTTCCTCTGCGTAATGGTGCGCCATCCATAATGTCATCATGCACCAAAGAAAAATTATGAAAGACCTCTACTGCTAAGGCGGCATCTAGCGCTTTTTTATGTGAAGTTCCGAAAATCTCTGCTGTCATTAATGTTAAAATAGGACGCAAACGTTTTCCACCAAGTTGAAGAATGTACACAATAGGCTCATATAAATTTTTTGGCTCGGTTAAGATGACTTTTTCTTCTAGATATTCAATAAATGTTTCTCTGTATTGAGCAATATGTATCATGTATGTGAAAATTTTATCAAAAATACCATATTTCCTTTTCATGCAAATTAAAATTAATTGTTAAATAATTGTAAAAACTTAGGAAACTTTTTTTGTTTTTAAAGTTTCCTACATACTTTTGTAACCTACTTATGAAAGAAAAAATTAAAATAACGGCAACGGAATTGTTCTTAAACTTAGGTTTTAAGAGTGTGACTATGGATGATATTGCCAATGAAATGGGCATTTCCAAAAAGACCATTTACACACATTTTAATAACAAAACAACGCTTGTGAGTGAAGTGACAAGTTCTTTGTTTTGTGTAATTAGTGAAGGAATTGACCTGATTTGTGCTGTAGAAAAGAATTCTATTGAAGAATTGTACGAGATTAAACGTTTTGTAATGGAACATTTAAAAAATGAAAAAACATCACCACTGTATCAACTCCAAAAATACTATCCAAAAATTTACGCAGATCTTAAAAAGAGACAGTTTGAACTCATGCAAGATTGTGTTGTGGAGAATTTAACTCGTGGTGTAAATTCTGGAATGTATCGTGATAATATTGACGTTGAATTTGTGGCCCGAATTTATTTTGTAGGTGTCGTTGGAATTAAGGATAATGAACTATTTCCTTCCAAAGTATTTACAATGGACGCACTGATGGATCAATTTTTAGAATATCACTTGCGTGGAATTTGCACGCCGAAAGGACTTGAAACTTTACAAAAATGTATAACAACTAACCAATTAATATAACATGCGAAACAAACTAATATATTTCTTTAGTTTATGTTTTCTGAGTTTTGGATTTGCTCAGAATCAAGAAATACCCAAAAGTTTTTCTTTAGATGAAGCCATTGTTTTTGCGCTTGAAAATAACAGAACCGCTAAAAATGCAGTTCGCGATATTGAAGCTGCTAAAGAACAAAAATGGGAGACAACTGCGGCCGGACTTCCACAACTGAATGGTAATATTGACTATTTATATAATATAAAACAGCAATTTGAAGATGCGGTCGATTTTGACCAAAATGGGTTTATTGACTTTGGTGCAAAGCAATCTGTAACGGCAACAGCCACATTATCACAGCTGGTTTTTGATGGTTCATATTTGGTAGGATTGCAATCGGCAAAAGTATTTTTAGAAATTTCTCAAAATGCGAAAGAAAAAACCGATTTAGAAATTCGCCAAGGCGTGATAAACGCCTATGGAAATGTGTTACTTTCAGAAGAAAGTGTTGCTATTTTAGAGCGAAACAAGAAAACACTTCAAGACAATCTCAATGAAACTCGTAAGATTTATGAAAACGGACTCACCGAAGAAGAAAATGTAGAACAATTAGAGATAACGCTCGCAAGTGTAGAAAGTAATTTGCGAAATATGAATCGTCTGCGCGACCTTTCATACCAAATGCTAAACATTACATTAGGAATTGATGTAAATAACGAAACAAAATTAACAGATACGTTGCAAACATTGACGTTTCAGAACATAACACCATCATTGTTGGAAGCGGATGAAGATGTAACTAAAACTATTGACTATAAAATTGCGGCAAATGATACACGTTCCAAAGAATTATTAGTCAAATTAGAAAAAAGCAAAGCATTGCCATCATTAAGCGGATTTTTAACAGGTTCGTATTTAGGAAATGGCGATCAGTTTGAATTCTTCACAAACAATCAAACATGGTTAGGAATTGCCTCTTTTGGCTTTAGTTTGAACATTCCAATTTTCAGTTCATTGCAACGAAGTGCTTCCACACAACGCGCAAAAATCAACTTAGAAAAAGCACAGGATGAATTGATTGAAGTAGAGCAACAACTAAAATTTCAAATTGCTTCTGCCAAAAGTGACTATCAATTATCTATTGAAGAATACGAAACTGCCAAGAGAAATTTAAGACTCTCGGAACGTATAGAAAAGAAAAATCAAGTAAAGTTTTTTGAAGGTGTGGGTTCTAGTTTCGATTTGCGCCAAGCACAAACACAACTTTACACAGCACAACAAGAATATTTACAAGCCATGCTTGATGTTATTACTAAAAAAGCAGCTTTAGAAACGATATTAAATACGACGAATTAAACCTTTGAAGTCACTGAGTCTTTGAGTAGTTGTGTATAACGCTAAAAAACTCAAACACTCAACAACTCATCAACTCAACCACAACAAAAAACAACAATAATGAAAAAAATAAATATCCTTCTTCTTCCAATCATCCTCGTACTTGTTTCATGTGGCGGTGGAAAAGAGAAAGACGCTGATACATTAATCTCCGAAAAAAATGTTGAAGCACTTACCGAAAAAGTAACCGCGTTAAAGGCTGAAAAAGCAGAACTGGATGCTGAGATTAAAAAACTTTCGGATGCGATTGAAGAAATCAATCCTACCAAAAAGAAAACGTTTATCACGGTATTTTCTGCTAAAGACAGCATTTTCAATCACTACTTAGAGCTGCAAGGAAATGTAGATACCAAAAAAAATATTGTCATCACGCCAGAATATAGCGGAATTTTAAAGCAAGTGTTTGTCAAAGAAGGACAACGCGTTTCAAAAGGGCAAATTTTAGCAAGAATCGACGATGGCGGTTTAAGTCAGCAAGTTGCTCAATTAGAAATTCAGGCAGACTTAGCAAAAACGACCTACGATCGACAAAAAAGATTATGGGACGAAAAAATTGGTTCTGAAATTCAGTTCTTGCAAGCAAAATCTTCATACGAAGCACAACAAAAAGCAGTAGATCAACTAAAAACACAGTTAAGCAAAACTGCGGTCAGAGCACCTTTTTCGGGTGTTGTTGATGATGTAATTACTGAGCAAGGTTCAGTCGTTGCTGCAGGACAATCACAATTGATCCGAATTGTGAATCTACGCGATATGTATATTGAAGCTGTCATTCCTGAAAAATACTTAACAAGCGTGACCAAAGGCAAAAAGGTGGAAGTATATTTCCCAGTATTAGGAAAAAGAGAAACAGCAACCATACGCCAAGCAGCTGATTTTATTGATCCAAACAATCGTACGTTCAAAATAGAAATTGCAGTACCAAACAAAGAAGGAAACATCAAGCCAAACTTAACGGCTAAACTCAGAATTAACGATTACACCAATCCAAGCGCCATATTAATTCCACAAAATGTAATCTCTGAAAATGCAGATGGAGAACAATATGTGTATGTGGCAGATTCCATTCAAGGAAAAACAGCCAAGGCTAAAAGAGAAGTAATTAAAACAGGAAAAACACAAGGTGATTTTATCGAAGTCTTAGACGGATTAAAAAATGGTGACGCAGTTGTTGAAGAAGGCGCACGTAGTGTAAATGACGGACAAGAAGTAACGATTCTAACAAAAAAATAACAGCTACCAATGTCAGATAAAAAAATAAATAAGGAATTCAAATTATCCTCTTGGGCAATAGATAATCCTACAATTATCTACATCATCATGGGATTACTTTTGGTGCTCGGACTTTCCGCGTACTTCAGTATGCCAAGAGAGAACTTTCCTGAAATCAAGGAAACAAAAATTTACATTAGTACCATATATCCTGGAAATACAGCCGAAGATATTGAAAAACTAATTGTAGATCCGCTAGAAGATCGCATCAAAAACGTAAGTAATGTGGTAGAAGTGACTTCTACATCGCAAGAAGATTACGGAATTATCATTGTTGAATTTGATGAAAGTCTTACCGTAGAAGCCGCAAAACAAAAGATAAAAGATGAAGTAGATGCAGAAAAAGGTGGGGAAGATTGGCCAATTTTTAACGATGCCAAAGTAGAACCAAATGTATTTGACCTAAATATCTCTGAAGAAACACCGATTCTAAACATCAACATTTCTGGAAATTACACGGTAGAAAAACTAAAGGAATATGCGGAGTTTTTAGAAGATGAAATAGAAGATTTAAAAGAAATCAAGCAAGTTGACATTCGTGGTGCGCAAGAAAAAGAAGTAGAAGTTGCGGTTGATGTCTATAAAATGATGGCAGCAAAAGTAAACTTTGAAGATGTACGAAGCGCCATTGCTAACGGAAATGTTACGATTTCCGCGGGGAATATGATCTCATCAGGACAAAGACGTACCATTCGAATCTTAGGAGAAATTGAAGACCCTAAAGAATTGAATGATTTCGTTGTAAAATCATTAGACGGACCTGTATATCTGCGCGATATTGCTACGGTAAAATTTAAAGAAGAAGACAAAACTACCTACGCACGTGAATTTGGTAAAAGTGTGGTAATGCTAGACGTGAAAAAACGTGCTGGGAAAAATATGGTCGCTGCCGCAGAACAAATCAATGTAATTATTGATGCGTTTAAAAAAGATCATGAAGACTTAAAAGTAACGATCACCAATGATCAATCTGAAAAAACGATTAATCAAGTAAATGACTTGGTAAACAATATTATTTTTGGAATCATTTTGGTAGTATTTGTCTTAATGTTCTTCTTAGGATTTAGAAATGCCTTATTCGTAGGATTGGCAATTCCGATGTCGATGTTTATGTCGTTTATGATTCTAAACTTATTAGGATACACCATGAATACCATGATTCTATTTGCCTTAATCATGGGACTTGGAATGTTGGTTGATAACGGAATTGTAGTAGTAGAAAACGTATATCGTCTCATGGACGAAGAAGGCATGAGTCGTACAGAAGCAGCCAAAAAAGGAATTGGAGAAATTGCATTTCCGATCATCATTTCTACCTTAACTACGGTTGCGGCATTTGTGCCGCTTGGAATGTGGCCTGGTGTGATGGGACAATTTATGATTTACTTCCCAATAACGCTTTCAGTCGTATTAGGTTCGTCACTATTCGTTGCGATCTTTATCAACTCAATGATGGTTTCTAAATTTATGGAAGTTGGAGAGCGTCAACTCAAAGTACGACAACTCCTCATTCTAACGGCTGTATTGGTGTTTTTAGGTGTAATATGTCATCTAATCGGTGGCGATGCCAAAGGATTAGGAACACTATTTATCTTTATTGCCATCATGTTTTGGGTATACAAATATATCCTCAAACCAATGGCGCGTTATTTCCAAACAAAAATTCTAGCAGCACTTGAAAGAGCGTATGAGCGTTTCTTGCGATTTGCCTTAACGGGATGGAAATCGTATGCGTTCAGTGTTGGAACTTTTCTACTATTGATCGTTACCTTTATGATGTTTGGACAATCAATAGGAAGCAAACGTACCAAAGTAGAATTCTTCCCAGACAATAAGCCAAATCAAATTATTGTCTATGTTGAATATCCACAAGGAACAGCCATTGAAAAAACAAACGAAATCACCAAAGCTATTGAGCAACGTGTGTACGAAGTATTAAGAGATGACGAATACATGGATGCTGGTAGTAATTTCTTAGTAGAATCTGCCGTATCACAAGTAGGTGAAGGTGCTGGAAATCCACAAACTGATGGAGGTTCCGCTGCAGAAATGCCGCATAAAGGTAAAATTACCGCGTCTATGCGCGAATACAAATTCCGTAAAGGAAAAGATAGTGAAGTATTACGAACCAAAGTAACAGAAGCGTTAAAAGGAATTTATCCTGGAGTTGCCATTTCTGTAGAAAAAGATGCCGTGGGTCCGCCAGCAGGATATCCGATTAACATTGAATTGGAAGGAGATGATTATACAAAGTTAATCTCGGAAGCAGAAAAATTACGCGATCTGATCAATACAAAAAATATTGCAGGAATTGAAGAGTTGAAAATTGATGTCAACAAAGGAAAGCCTGCCATGCAAGTGGTGGTTGACAGACAAAAAGCAGGAGAATTAGGCGTTTCTGCGGGACAAGTTGGACAACAATTGCGAAATTCACTCTTTGGTGTAAAAGCTGCCGTGTACAAAGAAGATGGCGAAGATTATGACATCTATGTGCGTTTTAATCAAGACAATCGCTACAACAAAAGTTCATTATTTAACCAAAAGTTGATTTTTAGAAATCAAATGGGGCAATTAAAAGAAATTCCAGTGTCAGCGGTAACGAGGCAACAAAATACGTCTGGATTTAGCGCCATCAAACACAACGATAACAAACGTGTAGTTACCGTCTATTCAGGATTAGCGCCAGGATATACAGATGCTGCAGCGATTGTAGATCAAATTAAAGCAGAAATTGATGGCGAATTTAAGCCAGAAGGATACAAAGTAGATTTCACAGGACAAATTGAAGAACAAGAAAAACAAATGATCTTCCTAATGAGTGCATTCTTTGCAGGACTTGGATTAATCATGTTAATTTTAATCTTCCAATTTAGCTCTATCTCGAAGCCTACGATTATCATGATTGCAATTTTCTTAAGTCTAATTGGTGTTTTTGGAGGATTATTAATTACCGGTGCGCCATTCGTAATTATGATGACCATGATGGGAATCATTTCACTTGCGGGAATTGTAGTAAACAATGGTGTGGTACTGCTCGATTATACACAACTATTAATAGATAGGAAAAAACACGAACTAAAAATACCGGAAGATAGATATTTACCAATACCACATGTATATGAAGCCATTGTAAAATCAGGAAAAGCGCGTTTGCGTCCTGTATTACTAACGGCAATTACTACGGTTTTAGGATTAATTCCACTTGCTATCGGATTCAATATTGATTTCTTCTCATTATTCAGTGAATTTGATCCAAAAATATATTTGGGAGGAGACAACGTAATATTTTGGGGACCATTAGCTTGGACCGTAATCTACGGATTAATCATAGCAACGTTCCTTACGTTAATCATCGTTCCGATATTGTTTTATCTCATCACAAAATTCAAATTCTGGGCTTTCAAAAGCAAACGCCCAATAGAATATGGAAAAATGATCAATGATATAGATGAAGATGACAACATCAACGAAATTGATTTACCGATAGAAACGGTGTAAAAGCTTCGAACTCAAATTTGAAACTAAATATCATTTTGAGTGCTGCCACAATAAAGTAAAATAAACATGAGAAGTTAGTAACGAAGGTATCTCAATACTCATTACTAACTTCTCATAACTATAAAACTTAAGACGTGACTTCGATTTCTATGACAAAAGCAAGTGATGTTGATTAAAAGATTGAACTCACTAAGTTCTTTATTTTTTTCACCACGAATACACGAATTATTTTCTTATTACTGTCCGTCACTTCGAGTGTTTTTCGTAATGTAATGAAGAAAAATGTATCGAAAGGTACCTATGAAACACTTAACTCATACACATAAAAAAATCCCGAAATCGCATTGATTTCGGGATTTTTTTATGATCGTTAAAAAGAACTTTATCTATTGCTAACTACAGAAGCAGAGCGTTTCCAAGTATTTACGTCTTTAATTTTGCTATTTGCATAATCAACTTCGCTTAATCGGTCAGTGTTCCAAAAGAACCACTTTCCTACTTTTTGTCCTTTATCGTAATTTCCAACAGCAGTTTTCTTTCCATGTACGTCAAATGACTTCCATTCTCCTTGCAATTTTCCGTCAAGCGTAAAAGATCCTGTTTGTGCTACTTTACCATTTTCATGATAATAGGTAGCTTCAATCAAATCTCCTTTTTTCTCTAAAGTTGGTTTATTGCTGTCTTGTGCGAATGCAGTTGCTCCAGAAACTAGGAAAACTGCTATTAAAAGTAATTTCTTCATGTCTATATATTTTTAATAATTTGAGGATCTATTTAATATTTACATTACAAACTTAACATTTTTTTTACTTTCAAGCAACATTTACGTAACATTAAATTAACATAGAAATTAAAAATAGCTGTATTTCAGCGACTTACATGTTTTTTTAATGTTAACCACATCCTGTAGAAAGGGGAAAAACACCTATGCTTAATTAGGGTTTACATGGCGGTAATCAATTGACTAGGATGTAGTTTTGAGAAAACTAGAAATAATTAAAAAAACTACTACTTATGGGGTCAATTGGAATAGAATGGGTAAACCAATACAATGGCAATGCTTCTGATCTTAGTAATAACGATGACAATGCTAGAGGTTTCTATAATACATTACACGGCACACGCCAATTTGACTATGGAGATAACTTAGCGTGGGACCGTGATTTTGAAAAATCAGGAAAAGGAAATCCTTCCGACGGAACTGATACTACCTATGCTGATAATGTAGATATTGCATTTTTCTCAGGTCATGGAGCTAGAGACTATTTACTTTTTGGAAGAAATGATTTTGATAACGGGAAAGCTCGGAATACAGAAATGGAATTGGGCGACAAAGACTTGGAATGGATTGTTTTTGACGGATGTGACGCATTAGATTTTGATGGCGTTTGGAATCGTTGGGGATGGGGCGTTTTTAAAGGCTTGCACTACATTTTAGGTTTTGCCACCATTTGTTATGACAAAAAAACGAGAGGAAAAAAATTCGCAAACCGATTAAATGATAGTTGGACAATGCGTGAAGCTTGGATAAAAGCGTGTAAAGAAACGGAACCTAACCAAACAAAATGGGCGTATTTGCGCGCTAATGAAGGCGGTATCAGTACCTACAACGATCACTGGCACGGAAAAGGATTTGTAAGCCCAGATCCAGACAATCCAGATATGCTACTGTATCTTAACGGAAACTGCTAATTCAAAACATTACAAAAAGTTACTTGTATACCACAAAAAAATTAAAACAAAATGAACGATTCATTATTCAAAATAAATACAAAACTACCAAAACACGTTGGAGATATTTCAATGTATAAAACCTTTCACTTTGATACGGCTTCCGCCAGAAACAGAGACTATGCCGATTATGTGATGAAACGTGTAGAATTTTTACGATCCAACTTCAAAACCGAAGGCGAACTCAGAGATTTAGGCGAACAATTAACCATTAAAAATGAAAAAGAAGCACTAGAAATTTATACAGCTAGCGATTCTTTTTGGTGGACCGATCGCGTGAACGCGTATAGTGAAAACAGAAAACTTTCAGAAAATCTCCCCGACAGAGATGAAGCAACAAAAAATGCGGTACAATTGCTGGAAACGTTAAAAATTGATACACAATTCATGAAATTACAATCGGTCACGAATAACATTGCCGCTTTTAGCCGATCGCCCAAAGATGAAAAAGGCGAACAATATCCAACAAGCGTTAATGTAAACTTTACCTATGAATTGGACGGATTCCCACTATTTGGTGCTGGTGCAAAAACACAAGTATCGTATGTAAACAAAGACCAATCGGTAGAAGTTTTACACTTTTACAGAACACCAAAACAGGAAGGCAAGATCGCCATTATTTCACCTGAAGAAGCATTACAACAAGTATTAGACAACGCACGTTTTGCGGTTATCAAAGAACAAGGAAAAAGTTCTGGAGAAATCACCGATGTAAGTTTAGGATATTATGCAGCAAGTCCAACCGACTTACAACGCTATTTGCTTCCAGTATACAAAGTGCAAGGAAACGTATCTACGCCAAAACTCGAAAATTACGAATTCAACTTATACGTAATTGCCAGCAAAGAAAGCCAAGACAAAGCCAAGCAAACAGGCTTGCTTACTACGCCGTTGGACACTGTTTTCAACTAATAAAAACTGCCGATAATACGAAACGTTTCACAAACTATTGTGGAGCGTTTTTTTGTTGTGATTGTTATTATTTTATATGTTTTATAAACCATAAAATGCCATCGCTTTTTGCTTCAATGGATTCGTAGACCATTCTGACCATTCATTTGTATATGGATTATAGCCACACTTTAATGGTTTTGAATAATGGTTTTTAGGGGTTTCTACATACGCACGACAATCGGTACAGATATGTCTAAATTCACAATCTTTGCAAACTTCAATTTCATCTTTTGTAATGTTCCAATACTTTTTGAATTCCTTTTGTTGCAGTGCTTCTTGTAAAGAAGTATCGTTTACATTTCCGAAACTTTGAGACATGGATGGGCAGTTTTTGATATTTCCATTGGTATCAACGGAGATTTTTCTATTCAGACAAGAATTGTGTAGTAAGCTTTCCGTGTAAGCTTTTATATTTGGAGTGAAATACTCAGTTGAAATCACACCACAATGTGAAGCTGATGAGATATTTTTAGTAACGTACTTTATATATTTTAGTTGATTTCCTAGTGGTTTGATGAAATCTTCTTTTATGTGGTTGTAAATTAGAAAAGAACACATTCTTGGTTGATTTTTGAATAATTCTGTTATTTTCTCAACGTTAAGTTCTTCTGTAAAAGAAACTACAAAATTAATTGAAGATACAATAGATTCAGTTTCGTTCAAAAAATTCAACAATTCAGTAACTTTCTTGAGTTTTATTGTATCAAAAAAACGAATTTGTACATGCTTGCAATTAAGCGCATCCAATTGGAAAAATACTTTTTTAGTATCATATTTAGAATCTGAATTTATATCAATGATAGCGTTGGTTATTTGGGAAGATTCAAACCAATTAGTATCCAATTTGGGATAAAATTCAGGCATGTCGGTTAAAAAAGCATATTCATGTTTTATTAAGAAATCTATATATTCTTCAACAATCTCGTGATCTGTTACACTATATTGTGCTTTTATTTCTTGTATTGTTTTCCCTTCGTACAGTTCAATGAGATTTTGTAAATCATGTGGAATGAGTTTTACTTCATTGCGTTGTACATCACAAATGGCACTTCTGTTAGCACCTTTAACCACAAAACAATTACTCTGCATTTTTAGAACGGGAACTGTATTCATAAAAACTTATAATTTAGAAATTGGTCTATAAAAACTGTCATTTATGTTTTGTGAACTTTGATATTTTTTTATTGCAATAAATGTCGTACTTTTTCTATTGATTTGTTGGCTTATGGAAGCGTTTTGAATCGTAAGCGGAAGTATTTTTTCTATTTCTTTAATGTTGTTTTTCATCGGCTAATTCTTCAGCAATATACTTTTCAATATAATAATTACAATTTTTAGAAAGCCAATCAATTTGTCCTTGCGGATTTACTTCTAAAAAGACAAATTCATTTTTTTGATTCAAAATTAAGTCGATTGAACCTGTGTCTAAATTTGATAATGCCATAAAATCTAGTATTTGAATTTCTACTTCATTAGGCAATTGAAATGGTGAAACTCTATTAGGTCTTTCTGTATCATAGTTCCTAAAATCTACTCTTGTTTTTGTGTTGTTTTGTGAGAAGATTGCCATTGAAAATATTTTTCTTTTGAACACAAATACTCTAACTTCTAACTTTTTATCTATTTGCTCTTGAACGAAACACGGCGCAAAAAAATCTCCAAGTGTATTTAACATTTTTGGTGTCACTTCAAAAGTTCCAATAGAACCATAATAAGTATCATTATCAAATATATTTACAGAATAGCGTAAATCTTTTGAAATAATGGGACGATACGTGTCATAGAATTTTAAAAGTTCCTCTTTACAATTTGTTACTAATGTTTTTGGAATTTTCAATCCTACTTTTTTTGCATGTAATAGGTGATTTATTTTATAGTTTTCAACTTCTTTAAGGTGTGATCCTGTAAATGAACCATGATTTTTTAAATGAAGTTCTAATGATTTAATAAAACTGTCTTCCTCTTTCTTTAAATATTTATAAAAAGGTGTTGCTGATAATTCTTTTTTTGGAAGTGAATTTATCTTCCCACGGCGGTTCCAAATCTTTTCATTATTAAAAACCCTCTTTTGATTTATTTGTAATGAATCAATTTCATCATTAAGTTCAAAAGATATTTTAGTAAAAGACTGAGCATTTATTCGATGAATACTAGTGTTATTTGCCAAACACCAATCCATTACTTTATTTGTGGTGATATCATTACTTTCTGAGATAATAATTGCCATACTTTATTATTTATTTTTCTTAGAAATAAATTTATAGCGGTCACCTGGCTTTCTTCCGTTAATATGATAGAGTATAAAATTGTATTCTGATTCAGACATTCTTTTCTCCTTAAACTCTTGTTCTGCAAGAATTCTAATTTCATCCCAATATTTTTTTTGTGAATGAATAAAAACTCCACCTGGAAACACTTCGCAAGGTGAATTTTCTTTATTTGGGTAACCTCGAGTCTTTACTATGTCTATCAGCCTCTCTGTATTTTCATTATCAAGAACTATTTGTAATTGCATCAAGGAATCTGCGATTTTAGTATTAGTCTTCCTTTTATCTGCAATTTTTCTAGCTTTTTTTCCATAAGCTAGCTGTTTTTCAACAGGAAACTGGATATATTCTTCTTTAGTAATATATTCAGCTGTTCGTATTGAGTCTAGTATTTCAAAAATAGGGTCTGTTAATGCTTCACTAATTCTGTAACGTTGATCTTTCTCAATCATTTCACTTAAAATAAAGCACAATTTTTTTCCTTCATAATTCTTCTTTTTTTCACAAGAAATGTTTAACAATATGAATAGAAAACAAATAAAAAACATAGTTTTTTTCATAGTAATATTGTAGAAATTAGACTATAAACTTAATATATTATAGTCTAATTTTTTAGAGTGTTTTTTATTTTTATCACTGAACAACAGTTATGATACCATCACTGAACTCAACAGTATCTCCTGAAGAAATTTTACCATCTCCATCTTCATCACAGCAAACGTCAGTTCCTTCTTGTAAAGTATCTTTACTCAACCATCCAGTATGAAATCCCTTGCCTGTAATGTGAAACGTTGTTTCTAGCTTTTTATCGTTAAACTTTTCTAAACCCAATCTTTCCATAATTACTCAATTAAATGTGTTACCTACTCTTTTATACAAGCTTTTCGGTATCCGCTCTGTAAAATACCTAGTAAGAAAATACTTTTTTGATTTCATTTCTTACAAATATTAAATAAAAGAAAGAAAATTAACTGTAAAAACAAAAAATTAATTTACAAACGTTGAATTTAATTGATAAGCGTTAATTTTAGAAAGAAAGAAATTACATTGATATCTAAATACACGCTCAAATTTCAAATTTATTTGCCATTCCAACACGCTGCATCCACCAAAAACTTGTAAATTTGCGCTTTTAAAATCGCATACACATGTACAGATCACATAGTTGTGGTGAATTAAGAGCATCACACGTTTCACAAGAAGTTACCTTAGCAGGTTGGGTTCAAAAGTCTAGAGATAAAGGATTTATGATTTGGGTAGATCTCCGAGATCGCTACGGAATCACACAATTGATATTTGATGAAGAACGCACGCCAAAAGCCGTTTTTGAAACTGCAAAAACACTAGGACGTGAATTCGTAATTCAAGTAAAAGGAAACGTGATTGAGCGCGAAGCAAAAAATTCAAAAATGCCTACAGGCGATATTGAAATTTTAGTGCAAGAACTTGCCGTTTTAAATGCTTCCTTATTACCACCTTTTACGATTGAAGATGAAACGGATGGAGGAGAAGATATCCGAATGAAATATCGCTACTTAGACATTCGTCGAAACCCTGTAAAAGACAGCTTAATCTTTCGCCATAAAGTAACGATGGAAGTACGCAAATACTTGTCTTCGCAAGAATTTATCGAAGTAGAAACTCCATACTTAATCAAGTCTACGCCAGAAGGTGCAAGAGATTTTGTAGTGCCATCGCGTATGAATGAAGGACAATTTTACGCCTTGCCACAATCGCCACAAACCTTTAAGCAATTATTGATGGTGGGCGGAATGGACAAATACTTCCAAATTGTAAAATGTTTTCGCGATGAAGATTTACGTGCGGATAGACAGCCTGAGTTTACTCAAATTGACGTAGAAACGTCTTTCATGGATGAAGAGCAAATCATGACCATGATGGAGTCTCTGATCCAACACGTTTTCAAAAGCCACATGGAAATCGAACT
>CAZHSA010000053.1:0-16808 GCA_964535135.1 uncultured Kordia sp. | reverse complement strand
GAATACAGAACTACTTTATTGAGCAACTTTAACGATCCTGGATATTTAGACGTTGGTGTTGGTGCAACTTGGACACCAATTACAAACTTAATCGTGGTAATTCACCCATTAAATTACAACTTTGTATTTAGTGATAACGATACGGTATTCGAATCTTCTTTAGGCGCAAAAATTGTAGCAGATTATACAAGAAGTATTGGAGCTATCAACTTTAAAACCAACTTGTCAATGTTTCAAAGCTATGAAAGCAGTGATTTATCAAACTGGACATGGACAAACTCATTCAGCTACACATTATGGAAAATGATTGGTGTTGGTTTCGATTTCGGATTAAGACAAAACAAACAAGAAGCTGTAAACTTCAATCTTGCACAAGGAAATGCAGGAACTACGTTTGACAATGTAGATAACAAATTACAATCATACTGGACTATTGGTTTGAGCTACAAACTATAAAAACAGTATCAAATTCATATACAAAGCGTTTCCCATTGGAAACGCTTTTTTTGTTGCTTATAAGTTGTTATGACGCTCGAACGAAGGCGTTTCAAAAAATCATATATTCCAAACGTCACTTCGAGTGATTTTCGCTAGAAAATTGTATCGAGAAGTACTTTGAAATACTGAGCAGATCTCATACAACAAATCATAGATTCGCCACTCAATCGGACGAAGGCGTTTCAAAAAATCGTAAATCTGAAAGTTATTTTACTAGCCTACGACGATCTAGTTCAGCATATATTTTTTTGCCAAGTTTCTTCGCGCCAGTTGGTGTCATGTGGAAATAATCGTAAAAATCCATGACGTTCCACGTTTCATCATTCGTTAAATCAATGACCAATTCGGGTTCCGAAACTTCTCGGATAGCATCGTTGAGTTTGTTGAGTAATTTGTAATAACCAAGCCCATTATACGCGTATTTTTCTTCCAAATATTTTATGTCTTCTGTCCCGAAAACAACACCATTTCTTATTTTAAAGTGCAACGTAGGTTGTGTAATGAAAAAAGGAATAGCACCTATACTTGTAGCATACGCAATCAGTTTTTGAATGCGCGCTTTGAATGCTTTTAGATTTTTTTCATCGTACATTTCAAGCAATTCTTCACTCACAACTTCTTCTTTGGTGTAATGCACACGTGAAAAATCAATTTTACGATGTCCTACTTCAAATTTAGTCGCTTTTTGCATGCCTCTTAGCTTTCGATAGGCATTGTACAACGCCGATTTATCTTTGATTTCATTTTTGATGCCGCCACTTTCCAATTCAGCAATATGATCATATTTCGAATCGCCATTTACTGTGTAAAAATCGTTGATTCCCACATAAAAAAGAACAATTTCTGGTTGAAGGTTTTCTATTTTTGGGAACCAAATTTCAGTACTTTTTACATGTCCGTACGTAGACTGTCCATCAACTCCAGCATTGGAAACATAGCTTTTTTCGCCATTTTTTTGAAGTTCTTGTTGCAATACTTCTTGCCATGTTTGGGAATCGTCTAAGTACCGTTGATCGGTTGTGCTTCCACCAACCGTAAGAATGTTTATGGTTTCAGGTTGATTGTACGTTAAAATGCCGCGCAATCCGTATTGATCTCTTGTATACGTAACTGTAGATTTTTTTGTGTCGTACAGATGACTTACGTCGAATTCGAATTTGGCGTCTTTAATGATACCTAAGTTATGCAATTGATTGCTGCTACTAAACCATCCGCCGAAGCAGAGTTCAATAAGTACAATTCCAATCAAAAGAATGGAAATGTTGGTGAGTATAAGTTTTAGTTTTTTTGGCATTGTAGAGACGAAAATACCAATTTATAATTTAAAAATTTCAACTATTGATTCATCCACGCTTTAAAATCACTCGTTTTTTGCCGGCTAACAATGAATTCTTGATCGCGCTCTTTGACGACAGCAAGTTTTACCCGATGATTGAAATACGGATTTATTTTTTGAATGGCGCGTTTGGCAACAATTTGCCCACGATTGATTCTGTAAAATTCATCGTGATGAAGCGTGCTGAATAATTGATCAATAGTTTCGTCAATGACATATCGTTTGGCTTCCGTTACGCCAAATGTAACGCTATCTTCAGAGTACGCGTACAACAAATCCGTAATTTTTATTTGTACAAAACCAGCGCCTTCTTTCACTAACAATCCGCTGCGTTGTTTGGCGTTTTTGAGTTCGGTTTGCGATTGAATACTGGTGAGCAATTGTTTTAAAACCGATGTTTCTATGTGTTGTGATGAATTGGATTTGTTGAATTTTTCTAATGCTTTTTGCAAATCTGCTTCCTGTACAGGTTTTAATAAATAATCTACACTATTTACTTTGAATGCCTGAATTGCATATTGATCAAATGCGGTGGTAAAAATAATAGGCGCTTCTACTTCAACTTTCTGAAATATTTCAAAACTCAATCCATCTGCCAATTGAATGTCCATAAATACTAGATCGGGCATTTTGTTGGTTTGAAACCATATTACGGCATCTTCTACCGTATCAATTGTGTCTAACAAATGGTACTGAAAACCACATTGTTGAAGCATGTTTTTCAACTGATTTGCCGCGCGAAATTCGTCTTCTATAATAAGTACATTCATGAGTGTGTTTTTAAGTCAGATGAAGCAAGTAAAGGTACAGAAACGGTAAAATGTGTACCATCATTTTCAATTTTTGGTCCTTTGTTAGAGATCAAAGCGTGTCGTTTTTCAATGTTGATCAACCCAAGTTTGGTAGATGGCAATTGTGTTGATTTTGGTTGTATTTTATTGTGTACGACTACATAATCATTCTCCACATTCACATTGATTGTTAAGGGTTTTGAGCGTGAAATGACATTGTGTTTGATGGCATTTTCCAACAATAATTGCAAACTCATCGGCACGATTAAGCGATCCAAAATGGTTTCTGACAGTTTCAAATTGAGCTGTAAATTATCACCAAAACGTTCTTTTTGAATGTGAAGGTACGCTTTGGCAAATTTCAATTCGTCCCGAAGCGGAATTACATTGGCATTGCCTGCATCTAAAATATAGCGATATACATCTGAAAGTTTGTCTACAAATTGTTTGGCATCGTCTTTTGAATTTTGATCAATAATGTCGCGCAAGGTATTTAAACTGTTAAAGAAAAAATGCGGCTGTGCTTGATTGCGTAAGGCATCTAACTGTGCCAAAACCACTACTTGTTTTGCTTGTTCTTCTTGACGAATAGATTGTTTGAGTTGTATGTAAAAGTATATCGCTTCGTAAATTGCCATTACCATCACACTGATAATAATGATGGGCAATAGCACTCTATATCGTTCAGAGAAATAATAATTTACATCTAAAATATACCCAATAATCATTCCGCCAACAGCGTCAATAGTGGTTACAGATAGTACAATTGCTATAAATACAATGAGTGCACGTTTGCCCACTTGTTCTACGTTTGGAAATTTCTTTCGCAAGAAAATAAAGTTCACTCGCATCACAGACCAATTCACAATAGAAAAACAAAACGAAATACTCCAATGGGCAACAGCTTGCCAAAATGGATAGCGTGCAAACGAATTATTGAATAGGTAATCGGTAATAAAACCAAGAATGATAATTCCGATGATGACAAACCAAATATCGTTGAAACCAATGTATTTTAATCTTTTTTCTTTGTTGAAAAGCTTCATATTGCTTAGAGTTTAATCAATGGAATTCCTTGTTTCGCTTGATAGAATACAAATGCAATGCATGCTGCAAATAGCAACCCAAAAATGATCACTGCAATGGTTTTTTTTGGTATGGTTGCGTTCCACTTTTTGACAAGCATCCATGCGAATAACGGAATTATTTGAATACCATGCAATGCTACAAAGTGCGCCACGCGCAAATCGCCTGCAGTTGTGCTCCAATTTAAGATGGGCAACCCTTCTCCTCCATCTGCTACTCCGACATTGTGTGCGAGTTGACCAATCATTTGTCCGCCAACCCAACTTCCTAGAATCACAACAACCCAGCCTATAAAAATAGCGACTTGAATTGGTTTGGCTACTTTGAGTTTTAAACGAGCGGCATCAAACGCAAGCAATACCATCATTACAACATTAATTCCGATTAAAATTCCCATCGCGGCAAATAACATTCCGTCAAACAAAGAATCTTGGTTGTAATGTGAACGTACGCCTCGAACTGCTTGATAGAAAATGATGATAACTTCCAGCAATAACGTCCAAGAAACAATATTTCTAACGATGTTTTTCTTGATGTTTGAATACGGATATTTGGTGATAAAGAAACCAAGTGTTAGAATGTAAATTCCGCCAGAAATCCAGAATTTAAAAGGTTTTATCCATACATTGATTCCTGTCAAAGTGCGATCGTCTATTAAAATTCCACCAATACATACTACAGCAAATACAAAATGTAGCAGCACAATTGCATATAGTATTGGACTTTCTTTTTTTACGGTGTTAAAAATGTGTTTGATGAGTTTCATGCGGTTGCGTTTTTAAGTTTGATACTTTTAACGATCATAAAAACTAAAAAACCGACAGGACCTAACATAAACGTTCCTACCAAACACGGAGCAATAATTACTGGGTGAATGTTGAGGGTTTTGTTTTGGTTAACGATCCACATTCCGACCAATAAATCGAAGGCTAAATAGTGAATCCAACCGGCTAAGACTGCATTTTCTACCGTGAATAGTTGCATGACCGATTGTAGGCTTCCAAAGTCCATTCCGCCGCCAGCGCTCAAAGCAATAGCAATATAAACTGCGTAGATTACTGAAAGAATGATGGGAACGACTTTATAGTCAATGAGAAATCGTGTCACTTTCCATGTTGGAAGGAAAATGAGCAATACCCACATTGGTAACGCTAGCATTCCGACAATTTTAAAAACTTCTGAAGGTGTCATAGGTTGTTAATTTATAGGTTCGTTTTTGATTGATGGTTCAAAAGTGCACTAATTTTTAGAAAAGAAATATTGCTTTTTGTTGAATTGTCGTAAATGCGGTTTGAAGTGTTGTGTCCTTAAAAATAGCTACAAAAAATATCATTAATTGTGTTGTTTCATCCACCAAAGACAAGTAATAATTTAGCTGAAATAATTGTTTACTAGCCAAGTAAAAAAATTTAATAACCTAAAATCACAACACGATGTCATTTAAAAAAATCTTTTTTTTCTGTACTATTATCTTTTTCATTTCATCTGGTTTTATACGATTAGATAAAGGTAAATCACATCCTTTACTAGAAAAATTAGAACATTTTTTAGACTTACATGCAATTGATATTATTGTAGATTGGGAATCTGATGTAGCGCTTAGAGGGAATCCTGTGCTAGCGCCTATAGCAAATTATAAAATATCTGTGCTAGAAAAGAAATCTGAATGGATTGATGAATTTACCAATTCTTACAAAAATGCACTTATTGCCTTAGAAACAGATTTAAAGAAAGGTGAATTTGATTTTTTAAAAGAATGGAATGCATCTCCTCCAGAAAAAAAAGTATTTGTTTCATTTACTAAAGAAGATGTAAAACATGCAGAAGTTATAAAGTCAGCGCTTGAAAAAGAAGGCTACAAAGTATTCATTTATAAAGAATCTAACAGAGCTACTTTTACAAATCCTACGTTTATTGCCCAATGCATGAGAGAGGCTGAAAATGTATTTATAATTGACACTGATAATTCCAGAAATAAACCTGGCGTAATGGCAGAAGCATTAGCATATGCTAAATACAGACCTATATCAACTGAAAATGTAATCTCCAAAAATTATGACATCAGTGAAGAATTTAATAACGAGATGTCAAATAAACTAGAGAAGTTTGACTACAATGAATCAAAATTCATTCAAGAATCTATTGAGTTTTACAAAGAAAAATACGATAAAATTTACACACCTGAAGAAGCACGAGAAGCGCTATACAGAGATTATAATTTAATATTAGGAGAAAATAGTTTTATTAAATACAATATCAAAAAAGAGCATTATGTACGAGATACTAAAAATGTAAATCAAGCATCATTACGAACAAAACTCGAGCAAAATCTAGAATCTTTTAAAAACATAAAATTAGGCGGCAACAATAAATTTAAAAACTTCTTATCAATAATTGATAATTTGTCTATTTGCCCTTACTACAAGATTCCAAAGTCAATATGTCCTCGTTGTCATTAAATAGCTAAAAAATCACCCGAAATACGGAAATCCATAAAAATAATCGCCTTAGAATGAATTATTTTGAAAATGAAGACGTTGTTCATAATTTTTTAACATATTTCTCACAGTAACCAAAAGATATTAAGTACTTTTAATATGTTAAAATTTTAACGTTTACATATTTATTGAATATGTCGTTTGACACAAGACAACAGCCTATGATCAAAAAATACCTACGTACTCTATTATTGATTTGCTTTGTAGTACACACCAATAATGCATCGTCATCAATTTCAGAACCTATACCTACCAACATGATGCCCAACGCATCTATAAGTGTAGATGTGACCGCTATTTGTCAATACAATGATTCGCCTGTGATTACCTTTACAGGATCTAACGGAACCGCGCCGTATACGTTTACGTACACGAGAAATGGAGTCCAAGAAGTGGTTACTACTTCGCCAGGAGAAAACAGTGTTGACATCACAACAACTACCAACTTTGCAGGGATGATCACCTATGTTTTAACAAATGTTCAAGACCAAACAGGAGCAAATACTGTGGTTACTGGAGAAACAATTACAATTGATATTACAGAAGGACCGGATCCGAGAATAAATGGTGATGGAACCGAACCTGGGCAATTTTTATTTAGCATTTGTGATGGCGATCCTACAGCTACGTTTACGTTTACCAATGCTTCTTCAACTGCGTCAACGTTAAATGCTAATTATACGATTGATTGGGGCGATGGAAGTACTCCTTTTACAGGCACTACTTGGAATTTGCTAACACACGACTATAATCAAGGAACTTACACGCTTACATATACAATTGTGGGAAATAATGGGTGTACAACGGTACAAGAATATACCGTATTCTTAGGGTCAACGCCCGGAATTGGGTTTGATACGCCGGGAAATACAACCATTTGTGCTGGTGGTTCACTTACGTTTCAAATTACAGGTTTTGAAAATAATCCAGCATCTACAACCTATACGGTAGTTTTTAGTGATGGAACTACCTTACCAACCATAACACATCCGCCTCCATCCTCCATAACGCATCAATTTAATGTAACTTCTTGTGGAACCAATAGTGGTGGATTTATGAATTCTTTTTCTGCCACCATATCCGCTTCCAATTTATGTGCAACATCTACTGCAACTGTGGCACCAATTCTCGTCTCATCAGACCCTGTAGCAGATTTTTCGTTCCCTACAGAACCCTCTTGTACCAATACAGAAGTGTGCTTTGGAGATTTATCTGTGGGAAATGCAACTAATGGTACCAATAGTGATTGTGATACAAACCCAAGCATTACTTGGCAAATAACGCCAAATACATATACAATAAACAGTGGAACTTTAGGAAATGATTTTGGATCTCCTAATCCCAATCTTTGGATATCTGGCTCTGAAAATTTATGTGTTAATTTTACACAGCCAGGAAATTACACGATTACACAAATGGTTGGAAATACCTGCGCAACAGATACTGTATCACAAACAATTTGTGTGGAAGCTCCTGTAAATCCACAATTCAACTTGAGTACAGACAATGGTTGTACACCTTTGGCAGTCACTGCCACAAATAATACAGATGAATCGGCTAGTTGCATACCTCCAACCTATTTATGGCAAGTTACATACGCATCCGATTTTTGTGGAACTGGTCCTGAAGATTGGAGTTTTACAAATGGCACCTCAGCAACGTCAGCGAATCCTTCCTTTAACTTTGTAACACCTGGAACATACACCATTCAACTCGCAGGAACCAATTCTTGTGGAACCGAAAACACATCACAACAAGTAATTGTAAAACAACCGCCAACAGCCACAATTGATCCTATCGGGATTATCTGTAATACCACTTCCATCAATCCGTCCGCTATCATAAATACGTGTACAGATAATACTGGTTCGGTAACGTACGATTGGCAATTTCCTGGAGCAACACCTGCAAGTTCCAATTTGGAATCACCTGGAACCATTGACTATGGAACCGCAGGAACCTATACATTTACACTTCAAGTAACGAACGATTGTGGTACTTCTGCACTGATCTCCGAAACGTTTACCATTGAAGAAGTGCCTGCCATTACCAATACAAACCTAACGGAAGAAATCTGCTCAGGAACTGCTTTTTCAGATATCAACTTAACGTCCAGTGTGGCAGGAACTACCTTTTCTTGGACTGCTACAGCTACAGCTGGAATTAGTGGGTTCTCACCCGCAGGAACTGGCGATGTTATAGGACAAGTACTCACCACAACGAACACGGCAGCAGGCACAGTTACATATACAGTAACACCAACCATCGGAAGTTGTGACGGCACACCTGTAGATTTTGTAATTACCGTGAATCCTGCACCCGAAATCACGCAGCAACCACAATCAAGTGTGGTATGTCAAAACGGAGCGCCAATTACTTTAAGTGTGGCAACTTCAGATGCTTCGGCACAATATCAATGGTTTAGCAATACCACAAATAGTAATACAGGCGGAACGGCTATTGTAGGAGCTACCAATGCCGATTATATTCCGCCAACAGACACTATCGGTGAAGTATTTTATTACTGTGAAATTACCTTTGCAACAGGCGGCTGTTCTAACATCAGTTCGCAAGTTGCAAGTGTTACAGTAACACCAAATGCTAACATTACAACACAACCAACTACAACGCAAAGCCTGTGTGTAGGTAGCACGATTGACACACCTTTATCAATTGCTTTTACGGACGGAACAGGAACCGTTTCCTATCAATGGTTTAGCAATACAGTAAATTCAAACACAGGAGGAACGGCCATTGCTGGTGCCACAAATGCAACATATACGCCACCAATATTCACCACAACAGGAAACTTTTATTATTACGTAGTACTTTCCTTTGCGGGAAGTGGTTGTACAGATGTTACTAGCGACGTGGCAGAAATCATCGTTGTAGCGACACCTGTTGTTGATGTGCAACCGTTAACAACACAAACCTTATGTCAAAACACTGTACCACAAGACTTAACCGTACAAGCTTCTGGTGGTTTGGGAACATTCTCATATCAATGGTTTAGCAATACAGTAAATTCAAATACAGGAGGAACGGCCATTGCTGGCGCCACAAATGCAACCTTTACGCCACCAACGAATACCGTGGGAACTTTATATTATTATTGCGTCATTTCACAAGCGGCAAGCGCAAGTTGTGCTGCGGTAAGCGATACTGCCGAAGTCAATATAAACGCTGGCCCAGCTTTTACCACACAACCACAATCGCAAGAACTCTGTTTGGGCGATGCTGTAACGACACTTTCCGTAAGTTTTACCAATGGAGTGGGCACGCCAACCTATCAATGGTATTCCAATACAGTTGATGATGTAACTACAGGAACTGCCATTGCTGGCGAAACTACAGATTCGTATACTCCACCAGTTGCTACTACAGGAACAACTTACTATTATTGTATTATTACATTTTCTACAGGAGGTTGTTCAGAGATCACTTCCAATACAGCAGAAATTATTGTAAATGAAACACCGAGTATCAGCAATTTCACAGAAACCATCTGCAGTGGCGATACCTTTTCTGTAACACCAGATACTACAAATGGAGATATTGTGCCTGCTAGTACAACATATACGTGGACCGCACCAACCATTGTGCCAGTGGGAAGCATAACAGGCGCGAGTGCAGAGACAAATCCACAAACAACTATCAGTCAAACATTAACGAATAGTACCGCTTCACCTGCTGTGGTTACGTATACGGTAACACCAACCGCAGGAATCTGTAATGGAACTCCATTTACTGTAGAAGTGACCGTAAACCCTGCAATTTCAGCAAACATTACCATCGCACAAATTGATTGTTTTGGCGCGAATAATGGTGAAATTATGACCAATATTACAGGCGGCGTACCATTTTCCACAGGAACTCCGTATATTCTCTCGTGGACAGGTCCCGCAGGATTTACTTCGAGCAATACAACGATTTCCAATTTAACTCCAGGAGATTATACACTTTCAGTACAAGATGAAGGTGGTTGCCCTTTTTCTGAAACCTATACAATTACAGAACCAGATGCGCTGACATTAACGGTAGATACCGAAAATTCTATTAGTTGTTTTGGTGCGAATGATGGTGAAATTGCGATAACAATTGCTGGCGGAACACCAAATTACACATACAGTTGGACAAGAAATGGCATTCCTTTTTCTATGAACGAAGATATTTCAAATCTTACAGCTGCAACCTATGAAATAACCGTAACAGATGCCAACGGTTGTGGTCCTGTAACACAAACGTTTGTTATTACCGAGCCGAATGAATTGTTCGCTTCTTTGGTGAATCAGACGAATGTGGCCTGCTTTGGAGAAACTTCTGGAGCAATAGATGTCAATGTTACAGGCGGATCACCTACAGAAACCGCTCCTGGTGTATTTGAATATACGTATGCGTGGACTGGCCCAGATGGCTTTACAAGTACGGATCAAAATTTAACAAATTTAGCTGGTGGAACATACAACCTAACCGTAACAGACGCAAATGGTTGCGACGACACATTAAGTGTATTAATTATGCAACCTGACGAAATTGTAATTACGTTTACCTCAACGGAACCTTTGTGTTTTGATGACAATAATGGCTCTATTACGATTACAAGTATTACGGGCGGATCTGGTTCGTATACCATTGCATGGAGCAATTTAGGAGAAGGCTTAAGTCAAACAAATTTATCTGCGGGCGATTATACAATCACAGTTACTGACACCAACAATTGTACGGCTTCGGTCACCGTAACCATTCCGCCACCAATATCATTTACCTTGGCGCCTGTAGTACAACAGGTTTCTTGCTTTGGCGCGAATGATGGAAGTATTAACTTAAACTTTCAAGGTGGACAAGAACCAATAGATTTTGCTTGGACAGATGATCCCACTGCTGGTACAGAACGAAATAATTTAGGTCCTGGTGCCTATACGGTGAATATTACAGATGCAACTCCATGTTCTTACACAGAAACGTTTATCATCATTCAGCCTGCCGAATTAACGCTTTCTGGCAATATTACCAATGCGTTGGATTGTGATGATGCAAGTTCGGGCGCGATTAATCTATTAATTTCTGGCGGTTCTGAACCCTATACCGTTAGTTGGTCTACTGGAGAAACTACCGAAGATTTGAGTGATATTCCTGCGGGAGATTATCTAGTAAACGTTGTGGATGCAAATGGTTGTGAAGCTTCAGAAACCTTCACCATTATTCGTCCACCCGAAATTGTCATTGATGTCGCTACGGAAACAATTACCAATTGCAATGCGTTTACGGCAAGTCAAAGATTTACTGCGCAAGTTTCTGGCGGTGTGCCACCATTTACGCTAAATTGGTCTAGCGGAATCGTTACAGGAGCTAACAATGAAATGATGACTACTTCGCAAAACGGACTCGTTATTTTAGATGCTACAGATGCGCTGGGTTGTGTAACGAGTTATACTTTTGAAGTTGACATTCCAGAGTATAGCGATGCTGATTTTACGTTAACTTCAACGGCGTTTGAAACCTTCGGAATTTATTCCCAAATAGATCCAATACAATTTACCAATACGACTACAGGCGATTATATAAATGTTTCTTGGGATTTTGGTGACGGAAACTTTTCTAACGAAGAAAATCCTGTACACTCCTATTCCGGTCCCGGAGCATATACCGTTGTACAAACCGTAACGTTCCCTGGCGATTGTGTATATACGAGAGTCATTACGCTCCTTATTGAAAAAGGTTATAAACTCATCATGCCAACAGCATTTACACCTAATGACGATGGCTTAAACGATCGTTTTAGACCTGTGTTTGTAGGACTTGACTCTATGGAGTTGAATATTTACGACACTTGGGGAAGCTTAATTTTTTCGGAAACAGGCGATAATGTACAAGGTTGGGATGGAAAAGTAAAAGGAGAGTTTGTTGAAAACGGAAACTACTATTTCACATTTACGGCAAAAACATTTTTTGGAACCATTGTTCGTGAAAGCGGACCACTTACGTTAATCTTATAAGCACCAATATGAAATTAAAAATATATCTTTTTTTAGTAGGATTATGCTTTTTTGTTCCAGAAATGAAGGCGCAAGATCCAATATTTACACAATACTTTTTAGTACCACAAACCTTAAATCCTGGATTTGCAGGATTTTTAGAAACGACACATATTGGGATTATACACCGAACACAATGGCCAGCTTTAGGATTTAGAATTGACACCAATTATGGTTTTGCCAGCACATGGTTTCCAGAAGCAAATAGCGGCGTTGGCGTAAGTTTTTTAAATCAGCGCGAAAGTCAAAGTGGATATACATTTTCACAAGTGAATTTTAATTATGCGTATCAAGTACAGTTGGGAGACGACTGGTATTTTAGACCTGGTTTGGAATTTGGACGTGGCTGGAAAAACGTCGGATTTCAAGGATTATTACTCGAAGATCAAATCAACATTCAGACAAACACGATTAGTCCTGTATCTATCGACGCACTCTTTTTTAACGATGGCGCCATTGGTTTTTGGGATATTTCTGCGGGATTGTTGTTTAATACTGAAAATGCGTGGATTGGCGTTGCTGCCAAACACTTAAACCGACCAAATATTTCTTTGACCGTGGATGGAAATGTGCCTTTGGAAACCTTTTTTTCCGTCAGTGCAGGATACGAATTTGAAGTAACTGATATTATCGACGTGCGTTTTTTACCGTTTAACACAAGGTTGATGCTTACGGGAAATTATATGCATCAAGGACGTTTCAACCGATTTGATTTAGGAACTTCACTTTCCGTCGGACGCTTCTTTTTAGGTTCCACCTTAGTGACAAATCCATCAAAAAATAGCGGAAATAGTCATTTATTAACGTCGGTAAACGCTTTTACAGGATTGCAATATACCAACTTCCGATTTGGAATTTCGTACGATTTCAACACCTCACAAATTGGCAGAACAGGTGGCGTTTACGAATTATCACTCACTTATCAGTTTGACTCTGAAAAGAAAAGATGTTTTGGTTGTCCTGATTATCAAGATTAATGTATTAAAAATTTCAATTCATTGCCTGTACCGAGATAAACTAACTACAAATAACTAATAAACATGCATGATGTAGGAGGAAATTTGATAGTCTGACAAATCTTTCATACTTTTTCATCAAATCAATTGTTCATGAGGTTTTTAAAAAATATTCCTTTACTTTCTCTGTTATTTCCCTGTCTCGTTTCATCACAGGTTACTATTCATGAATTCCCTAAGAATCTTCAGTTATACAAAAGAGACGTTATTAGCAACATGGCTACTGTTCAAATTTCAGGTACTGTTGAAATGGCTAGTGGTGTTTCGCTTTTAACATTAGACATTTATAAAGATCAAGAACTTATTGAAAGCATACCTCATCCTTTGTCTTATGAAAATGATATGGCTAATTTTCAATTCTCTAAAGAGATTTCTGCCGGATTGTTTCAATATCGTTTTAAACTAAAAACTGATGTTGGCGATATTGTACGAGAAGTTTCTGGTGTTGTTGCAGGTGATATTTACATCCTAACGGGACAATCAAATTCGATTAGAAATACTTTTGCAAACACGCCATTTCCTTTTCAGGATGATTTTATTAGAACATATTTACTAGAAACTCAAGAATGGAGTACCAATCCAAATCCTTTTATATTTGGAGGAATTGGATATCGGTTTGCGGCATCTATAGTGAACAATCAAAATATACCCGTTTTAGTCTTAAATGGTGGAGAAGGTGGAAAACGTATTACCCATTTTCCAAGGAATGATGAACATAGTACAGATATAACCACCAACTACGGAAGGCTTTTAAGTAGGTATCGCCAAGCAAATTTTACAAGTGGAGATGTTAAGGGAATTGTCTGGTTTCAGGGTGAATCTAACGCTTTAATTAACGCTGCTGATTATACGACTCGCTTCAATACTTTATACGATGCTTGGGAAGAAGATTATGCACCAGCGCAGTATTATATTTTTCAAGTGAGATATGGCTGTCCCATTACTGGATATCCTGATTACAGAAAGATTTTTCAACCTCCAGAAATACATAGAAAACTAGGATTGCTTCCGAAGACTAAAATTATTTCTACGAATGCCGTAACCAAAGGACCTGATAATTGCCATTATTACGGAACTGATGGATATGAAGTGTTAGCTACACGATTGTATAATTTGGTAGCATACGATTTTTATGATGCTGAGAATGATAGCGGTATTTATTCCCCAAATATTGACAACGTACGCTTTACAAATACGTTGAGAAACCAAATTAAGTTTGATTTAATTCCGGCAACAGATCAATACACATGGCAAAATGGTGTGGAACATGATTTTTGGATAGAAGGCAATACTGATATTGAGATTATAAGCGGCAGTGTTTTTGGAAGTACGGTAACGCTTAATTTATCAGAAAATAGTATGGAAGATCATCCTAAGTTATCTTATTTAGGACACAATCCTAATGATAGACCATTTATCGTGAATCAAAATGGTATTGGGATGTTGAGCTTTAAAGGTGTTGACATCTCAAATTCATCAGTGGAATTTGATGAACAAATCCTAAATGATTTATATATATATCCGAATCCTGCAACAGCCACCTTTGTTACGATTCAATGGAAATTGCTGAAAAATTCCAATATCGTAATTTATGATATTACTGGAAAAAAAGTATTTAATAAAATAAACGATGAAAAGCAACAACTAAAAATTGATGTGTCAGACTGGTCATCTGGACAGTATATTATAAAAATTATCAATCAATCTGGAACGACTACCAAAATGCTAATAGTTAATTAATACTAATTAAACTATAAAATGGCATTACTTTTTATTAAATCTTATAAGAAGAAAGTTTCATTACGCCCAAAACTAGCGAGTACTGTAGTTCCTTTACCGAGTTGCGAATCCCAAGTAATGGTTCCGTTTAGCAGCGTAACGCGACTTTCAATGCTTTGTAGTCCTATGCCTTTTTTTGCTGCTGCAGTTTTCAAATCAAAACCAATACCATCGTCTTCAATGGTAAGATATACGGTGTCTTCATTGCTGTAAAGTTGTATAAAAATGGTGGTCGCTTTTGCGTGTTTTTTAATATTATTTATAAGTTCTTGGATAATTCTATATAGCATAATCTCCTGTGTGTTTTCTAAATCAGGAAGTGTATTGAGCTCTAACGTTACTTTATAATTTTCTGCTTCAAGCAGTTCTGTAATGTCTGTAATGGCATCATTCAAGCCGGAAACCGCTAATGCTTTGGGCATCATATTATGCGAAATTCTTCTAACTTCCTCTGAAGCCTGATCTAATAATACGGCAGTTTTTGGTACTATGCCTGAATTGGACGGTTTTTCTTGAATCGCTAAAAAGTGTGACTTCGCAGAACTTAACAATCCGCCCAAACTATCGTGCAAATCAGCGGCAATTCGAGCGCGTTCTTGCTCTTGTCCCATCATCATGTTATCAATCGCAATCATTTTGGAGGCTTGTTTGAGTTGATTAATTTCTTGATCCTTTAACTTTTTCTCTTGTTCAATAATCGTAATTTTATACGCTGCTCGTTTTCTGTAAAAGAATAAAAGTAATCCTGCCAATATCACTATTGCTACAATACTTATGAGTAAAATGGTTCGCTGTGAGTTTTTCTGTTCTATTTCTAAATTTTTCTGTGTGATTAATTGTTCTTTTTGAGCTACTTCATACTTTTTAATTGCATCATTCAACACTTTATTTTCTTCTATGTTAAAAATAGAATCTTTCATGCTGTTGTACGAAAGTAATAATGAAAGTCCTTGTTCGTGTTTTTGTGCAAATTTATAGGCTTCCACGAGACTTGGCATAATCTGATACGCTGCTTCTTGAAAACCATTCTCTTGAAATATTCGCAGCGCACTTTCATAAGGTTTGATGGATTTGACATACGCTTTTTGCGCGTGATACAAATCTCCTTGACCTCTTAATGCGTGACTGTAAATGAGTCGATCATTGATACTGTCTAAATTTTTAAATAGATACGAATATAATTTTTGTCCTTTTTCAATAGCATTATTTTGTTGATAAGCTGATGCTAAATTTAATTTGGCTGTATAATAAATTTGTTGTGTTTTTTGAATTGATTCAGGTTTTTCCTGTCGATGCGCATCAAGAATTTGAATCGCTTCTTCAATACTTTCTATCGCTTTATCTAATCGGTTGGTATTTTGATACACATTTCCAGCATTGATCAATCCGATAGAAGCTCTTCTTGCATCGTTGTTTTCTTTGCTGATTTTGGAAGATTTTAAATAATAATCAATGGCAGTAGAAGCTTCTCCTTTTTTCTCATAAATATTTCCAATAGCGTTTATAACAGAAGTCATTCGTTTTTTGTCTGCTACACGCTCATAATAGGCAAGACTCTTCAAATAGTACGAAAGTGCTGTTGCATATTGATTTTCTAACGCAAAGGCATTTCCAAGATAAAAATTAGCAAAAGCAATGCGCAAAGAGTCACCTCTTTTTACGGCATATTTTAAAAACTGTTCTGTATATTCTTTGGATTCTTTTTGATTGCTGTAATACGTAGCGCGTCGCAATTTATTGTACGTATCCATCAAAATAGAATCGTTTTT
>CAZHSA010000052.1:0-16808 GCA_964535135.1 uncultured Kordia sp. | reverse complement strand
ATGATGAATGCTTACGAACACATACAAAAGAAACTAAGTCAGTTTGTGACGAAATTTTACACAAACGAACTTATCAAAGGAACGATTTTATTTTTTAGCATCGGACTTTTATATTTTATCATCACCTTATTGGTGGAACATTTCCTATGGCTTTCCACAGGCGCACGAACGGCGTTGTTTTGGATTTTTATCTTGGTAGAAGTATCGCTTTTCGCGAAGTTTATTGTGCTACCATTAACAAAATTGTTTAAGCTACAGAAAGGCATCAGTTTCAAAGAGGCGTCTACCATTATCGGGAATCATTTCCCAGAAGTGAACGACAAATTATTGAACGTGTTGCAATTGTCTGAAACGTCTCAGGAATCTGAATTGCTGTTGGCAAGCATTGAACAAAAATCGGAAGAATTACAACCGATTCCGTTTCAAGTGGCGATCAACTTTAAGAAAAATATTAAATACGCAAAGTATGCCATTTTGCCTTTGGCGATTGTGCTTTTTGTATGGATTTCGGGTAACAGTTCGTTATTTAGCAAAAGCTACGAACGCGTTGTCAATTACCAAACGGCGTACGAACCGCCAGCGCCTTTTCAGTTTTTAGTCGTGAATGATAGTTTGCAAGCTATTGAAAACCAAGCGTACAAATTGCAAGTACAAACCATGGGCGATGTGATTCCTGAGGAAGTTCAAATACAATTGGGAGATGAAACGTATTTTCTACAAAACAAAGGGATCGGAACATTTGAATATACCTTTTCGCAACCAAAAGAAGCTACCACATTCACGCTAACGGCAAACGAAGTTACCTCCAAGCCATATACATTAAATGTGGTAAAAGTTCCTTCGTTAGTCAACTTTCAAATGGTGTTGGATTATCCTGCGTATACCAAACGAAAAGATGAGGTGTTGAAAAGCACAGGAAACGCCACCATTCCGGAAGGCACGAAGGTTATTTGGGAAGCCAAGGCAAAACAAACCGAAAAATTGGAGTTAATTTCAAAAGATAGTGTGTATACGTTTGCTAGGAAAGGAGATACTTTTGAATTGGGACGAAAAATATATCAAAACATTGATTATCAAATAAGTACGAGTAATTCTGAGCTAAAAAACTATGAAAATTTAGGTTTTGGTTTAAATGTGATTAAAGATGCATATCCAAAACTCGATTTGCAATCAAAACGTGATTCTATTGATGGAAGAACGATGTATTTCTTAGGACAAGTTTCAGACGATTACGGATTGAAGCGTTTGCGCTTGGTGTATTATCCAGCGGAAAGTGCTAAAGATAAAATGTCTGAAAATATTCCAATCAGTTCGTCAAACATTGATCAATTTCAATATACATTTCCTGGAAGCTTAGAACTGGCAAAAGGCGTCAACTATGAATTCTACTTTGAGTTAACGGACAATGACGGAATTCGTGGTGGGAAAAAGGTGAAAAGTGAAATCTTCAACTATCGAAAATTGACCGATACAGAGTTGCAAACAGAACAGTTGCAACAGCAAAATGAAACCATCAAAGATTTAGACAAATCATTAGAGAAACTTCAAAAGCAACAAGACGAACTCAAAAAGATCACGAAAAATCAAAAAGAAAAAAGTGAGCTCAATTTCAACGATCGCAAAAAGCTAGAAAAATTCTTGCAACGACAAGAACAAAGCGATCAAATGATGAAGAAATTCTCGGAGCAATTAGAACAAAACTTAGAAGATTTCCAAAAGGAAGAAACCCAAGATGACGAAGACAAAGAATTACTCAAGGAACGATTAGAACGTCAACAAAAAGAATTGGAGAAGAACGAAAAGTTGATGGAAGAGCTTAAGAAATTAGCCGAAAAAATTAGCGAAGAAGAACTCCAAGAAAAACTTGATGAACTTGGAAAGCAACAACAAAACAACAAAAAGAATCTACAGCAAATTTTGGAACTAACGAAGCGTTATTATGTAACGAAAAAAGCAGAAAAAATTCAAAAAGAACTCCAAGAATTAGCGAAAGAACAAGAAGAACTATCGAAGAAATCTGGTGACGAAAACACCAAAGAAAAGCAAGATGAGTTGAACAAGAAATTTGACGATTTGCAAAAGCAGATGGACGAATTGGACAAAGAAAATAACAAACTCAAAAAACCACTCGATTTAGAACGTAGTAAAGAAGATGAAGAAGATATTAAAGAAGAGCAGGAAGGTGCTTCCGAAGACTTAGAAAAAAGTGAAGAATCGCAGAGTGAACAGCAAAAAAGCGATCAACAAAAAAGTGCAAAATCAAAGCAGAAAAAAGCCGCTCAAAAAATGCAACGTATGAGCAAAAGCATGCAAACATCTATGCAAATGAGCGGACAACAAAGTATTGAAGAAGATGCTGAAATGTTACGTCAAATTCTAGACAATCTGATTTTATTCTCTTTTGATGAAGAAAATTTAATGAAAGGTTTTGAAGAAATTGACAATTCAAATGCGGGATATGCATCGAAGCTTAAACGTCAAAAAGAACTTCGAAAAATGTTTGAACATGTAGATGATAGTTTGTTTGCGTTATCACTACGTCAACCTACGATCTCTGAAAGAATCAACGGAGAAATCACGGAGATTTACTATAATATTGACAAATCGTTAGAACAGTTGGCGGAGAATAATGTCTACAGAGGTGTGGCTTCGCAACAATACGCATTAACGTCTACCAACAAGTTGGCCGATTTCTTAAGTGGTGCGCTGGACAACATGAATCAAAGCATGGGAAAAGGACAAGGACAAGGAAATCAAGGCATGGGACAAAGTGGTCAAAACCAAGGTCAAGGAAAAGGATTTCAATTGCCTGATATCATTCAATCGCAAGAAGAGCTGAACAAGCAAATGCAGAATGGAATGAAGCAAGAAGGCCAAGGTAAAGATGGCAAAGATGGGAAAGAAGGCGGCAAGGAAAAAGGTGACAAAGGGAAAGGCAACAAAGATGGAGAAGACGGTGAAAATGGTCAAAATGGTGGCGGATCGGGAAGTGGAAGCGAAGATCAATCAGGAAAACTGTATGACATTTATAAGCAACAACAACAATTGCGTAATCAATTAGAACAGCAATTAAAAGACAAATACGGAGACAAAATTGAAGATCCACAAGCGTTGGAATTATTGAAACAAATGGAGCAAGTGGAAACTGAATTGCTAGAAAGAGGTTTCAATGATGAAACCATGAAGAAGATGATTGAACTCAAATATAAACTTCAAAAACTTGACAAAGCGGCCTTTGAACAAGAGAAAGAAACCAAACGAGAATCTACTACAAATCGTAAAGATTTCAACAATACTACTAATGAAAAAATGCCCGATGTACGACAGTATTTCAATCAAATTGAGATATTAAACAGACAAGTATTACCTTTGCGGAATAATTACAAAAAGAAAGTACAAGAGTATTTCAAAAAGAAGGATGATTAGTTTTCATTATGAAACCGAATTTGAGCTGTCAAACGAAGCGCAAATTGAACAATGGATTAGCAAGGTAATAAGGTCTGAAGACAAACGTGAAGGTGATATAAATTACATTTTTTGTGACGATGTATATTTGCACAAACTCAATGTAGAATTTCTAAATCACGATACATTGACAGACATCATAAGCTTTGACAATTCTGTTGGAAGCGAATTGCATGGTGATATATTTATCTCTGTGGAACGCGTGGCAGATAATGCCAAAGATTTCAAGGTTTTGTTTGAAGAAGAATTACGTCGTGTGATGGTTCATGGAGTATTGCACTACTGTGGCTACAAAGACAAAACGGAAGCCGATCAAGAAGAAATGACAACTAAAGAAAACGAAAAACTTCAATTGTTCCACGTGGAACATTCGTAAATATCTTGTGTAAAATCGCTAAAGAAAAATTGAAATTCAATCCTTAGAATATGTTTAATACGGAATATGATGTGATTGTTGTAGGCGCTGGACACGCAGGTTCGGAAGCTGCTGCTGCTGCTGCCAATATGGGAAGCAAAACATTGTTAGTGACGATGAACTTGCAAAATATAGCGCAGATGTCTTGTAATCCCGCTATGGGCGGAATTGCCAAAGGACAAATTGTGCGCGAAATTGATGCACTTGGCGGTTATAGCGGAATAGTTACGGACAACTCAGCTATTCAATTTAAGATGCTGAACAAGTCCAAAGGGCCAGCTATGTGGTCGCCAAGAGCGCAAAGTGATCGCATGCGTTTTGCAGAAGAATGGCGCTTGATGTTGGAGCGAACAGAGAACCTCGATTTCTATCAAGAAATGGTGCGCGGTTTGATTATTGAAGGAGGAAAAATAAAAGGTGTAAAAACCTCTTTAGGATTGGAAATACGATCGAAAACCGTTGTCTTAACCAATGGAACATTCCTCAACGGATTAATCCATATTGGAGATAAAAACTTTGGAGGTGGAAGAGCAGGAGAGAGAGCTGCAACTGGAATTACTGAAGAGTTGGTAGCACTTGGTTTTGAATCAGGACGAATGAAAACAGGAACGCCGCCAAGAGTAGATGGAAGATCGTTGGATTATTCAAAAATGATCATTCAGCCTGGAGATGCACAACCAGATAAATTCTCGTATCTAAAGGCAACAAAACCTTTAGAAAATCAGCGTGCGTGTCATATGACGTACACGTCTCCAGAAGTTCATGATTTACTTCGTGAAGGTTTTGACAGATCGCCAATGTTTAATGGAAGAATACAATCTATCGGTCCACGATATTGTCCGTCAATTGAAGATAAAATCAATCGTTTTGCAGACAAAGATCGTCACCAATTATTTGTAGAACCAGAAGGTTGGAATACGGTTGAAGTATATGTAAATGGTTTCTCGACATCACTCCCAGAAGATGTTCAGTTTAATGCATTACGTTCAGTAGCAGGTTTTGAAAACGTAAAGTTTTTTAGACCAGGATATGCTATTGAATACGATTACTTTCCACCAACACAATTGAAGCATACACTAGAAACAAAAATTGTGGATGGATTGTTTTTTGCAGGACAAATAAACGGAACTACAGGATATGAAGAAGCTGCTTCACAAGGGTTGATGGCAGGAATAAATGCAGCGTTACAAGTTCAAGAAAGAGATGAATTTATTCTGAAAAGAAACGAAGCCTATATTGGTGTTTTAATTGATGATTTAATCACAAAAGGAACCGAAGAACCGTACAGAATGTTTACATCTCGTGCTGAATATAGAACCTTGTTACGACAGGACAATGCCGATTTCAGATTGACGCCAGTTGGACATACATTAGGTTTGGCTAGTGAAGAACGTTTGCGTGCAATGGAAACTAAGAAAACGAAGTCGGAAGCATTTATTCAATTCTTTAAAGATACGAGTGTAAAACCTGATGAAATCAATCCTGTGTTGGAAGCTAAAAAGTCATCCAAAGTGAAACAACAAGATAAGATGTTTAAGATTTTTGCACGTCCAAATATCAGCATGGACGACATGCGAAATGTGGCTTCTGTTGAAAGCTTCATTCAAGAACATTCGATTGGAAAAGATGTGTTAGAACAGACAGAAGTTCAGGTGAAATATGCAGGATATATTAACAAGGAAAAAAGCAATGCAGACAAGTTGAATAACTTAGAGCGTGTCAAAATTCCAGCAGATTTTGTGTATGATGGTTTGACGAATTTGTCGATGGAAGCGCGACAAAAACTATCTAAAATACGTCCTGTAAACTTATCACAAGCATCACGAATTAGTGGTGTTTCTCCAAGTGATATCAGTGTCATGTTAGTATATTTAAACAGATAAAAAATCAAGTGTTCCACGTGGAACACTTTTTTCATGGAAATAAAATCACTCCAAAATACACCAATCAAAGACATTTTGGCAACGCTGAATGTAGCGTTCTCAGATTACTTTGTTCCAATCAATTTTACAGAAGCATATGTAAATGAACGTTGGACGGCTTCTGGCGTAGATTACAGTTTGTCCTTTGGCGTATTTGATCAAAATAAATTGGTGGGTTTTATCATTCATGCGATTAATTATTACGGTGAAACAAAAGTTGCCTATAATGCTTCTACAGGAATCATTCCGACACATCGAAGAAAAGGATTGCTGACACAATTGTATACGAAAGCCATTGCTGTATTACAAGAAAACGGAATTCAAAAAAGCACGTTGGAATGTATCACCAAAAATGAGCGCGCCATTGCAGCGTATCAAAAAGTTGGTTTCAACATTGATCGCCAATATCATCTGTATACATTTAATTGGACACAAAAAACGGTTGTGACCAGTTTTGAGATTCAAACAAGCGATGTTTTTTCTTTGCATGATTTTACACATTTAAAAAACTATGAACCTTCTATAGAAAACCAAGATCATTTTTTAGAAAAGTATAAAAGTAGTTTATGCGCAATTTCTGTTTTTGATAAAAAAGAACGAATAGCGTATTTGCTTTTTCATAAAACGTCTAAAAGAATTCATAGACTAGGAGTAAAGGATAATAATTGGGAAGTTTATGGAAACATTTTATTTTCAACATTGCCCACAGATAAGTATAATATCATTAATATTGATGCAGCAAATAAAAACATGCACCGCTTTTTCAAAAAAATGAATTTCAATAATTATATTGATCAGTTTGATATGAGTTTGGATTTCGACCTCGCTCAATCAAAAAAATCAAATTAACTATCATTTTAGAATACGCATAAAGTATAAATTGTTCCACGTGGAACAATTAAAGAAAATTTAGAAGCATAAAAAAATGGAGAACATCACGGTAAAAGATCATTCCGTTTCAGGCGAACAATTTCAGTTGGTTTTTGATGAAGTTTTAGAAATGTACAACACCGAACCACAACCAAGTTTGGAACACTTAGCATCTTATTACGAGAGCGAAGATTATATTTCGCATACCGACGCCAAAAGAAATTTGTTTGAAAAAATATACCATTGGGTTCGCTCATATATGCTTTCCAAAAAAATGTCGCTCGTAGCTACGAATACTAAAAGTAATGGAAAAAAAGTATTAGACATCGGTTGCGGAACAGGTGACTTTTTAGCCATAGCTCAAAAATACAAATGGGAAATTGCAGGTGTTGAACCAGACGCACAAGCCCGAACCATTGCAGCACAAAAAACAGGAATTGAAATTCATTCTAACGATTGGCTTTCACAAATTCCCGATCACAGTTTTGATGCGATTACGATGTGGCATGTGTTGGAACATGTTCCAAACTTAGCGGAGCAGATTGAAACATTAAAAAGAATCATCAAACCCAACGGAAGCATCTTCATTGCAGTTCCAAACTTTAAAAGTCATGATGCAACGCACTACAAAGAATTTTGGGCAGCCTATGATGTTCCACGACACTTATGGCATTTCTCTCAAAAATCGATCAAATCACTTTTTGGAAAGGAAAACATGAAAGTAGTAAAAATCTTACCAATGAAGTTTGATGCATATTATGTGAGTTTACTTTCCGAAAAACACAAAACAGGAAAAATGAATCCGATCAAAGGATTTTACAGAGGATTTGTGTCAAACTTCAAAGCGATGTCTTCTTCAGAGTATTCTTCGCTGATTTACGTGCTAAAAAATGACTAAAAAGGCATTTTAAGCAGATTTAAGCCTAGTTTTTATAAAAAACGTCAAACTATATTGATCCGTTTGAGAAACGATTTAAAATAGGCAAGGAAAAAGGTGGTTTTTAACTGTTTTTAGTTATGTTTTTTCTTTTAATGATAAATTATTTTTATAGCTTGTTTTTTCCTGAAAAATCATGCAACCTTCACAATTTGTTATGTAAACTTTATTTCTATTTTTGCGGGAACAAAAATGACGAAAAACGGAAATATGTAGTTTCGCCCATTTTTATGAAACATTCGATAACAACAAAAAAAGTATACAAATGAAAAAATTACTTGTTTTAGGAATTGCTGTGTTGGCATTTTATTCATGTGAGAAACCTGCAAAAATTGGTTTTGTAAATAATTCAGACTTGATCAATGAGTATCAAGAGAAGAAAGATTTAGAAGTAGTCATGAAAGCCAAAATTGAAAAATTTGACAAGAACAACGATAGTATAGGTCGTGCTTTTCAGATGGAAGTTCAAGATGCGCAGATAAAAGCAGCAAAAATGTCTCAAAAGAAACAAGAAGAATTGATGGGACAATTGCAAAACAAACAAACAATGTTGCAGCGACAATTTCAAATTGCCGAAAAAGCCATTTCAGATGAAAGCAAAGCCATGAATGATTCATTGATAAGCACCGTTAAAAAATTCGTGGAAAAATACGGACAAGACAATGATTTTGATTTCATTATTGGGCAAAATGACAATACTGGAAATTTATACCACGGAAAAGAAACACACGATCTGACAAAAAAGGTATTAGAAGCGCTAAACAAGCAATATGCTGAAAAGAAGAAATAAAGATTCTAATGTACCAATTTGAAAATGTACTAATGATTTATTTCTAAAAAAGAAACTTTAAAAGAAATAGAGCAACAGTTCACTTCGAAATACAGCTCACATTTTATAATTTCAAGATTCAACAAAAAGGCTTTCGAAAGAAGGTCTTTTTTTGTTTTAAGAAGCTTTTTTAACTAAAATGACTTCTATCGTCAAGCTGAACTTGATTCAGCTTCTCATCACAATTTGTAAGATTCCGAATCAAGTGCGGAATGAATGATTTCAAATAACGAATCAAACAAATCAAAAATAAGTTAGCACGAGTTGGAAACTCGTGCTAAAATCAAACCTTCCGTATCATATCTAAAAAATCCGCGCGCTTATTCCGTGAAACGGGCAACTTATGATTGTCTTGCAACACCACATATCCTTCGTTTAAATACTTTAAAATATAATTGATATTGATTAAATGCGATTTGTGAATAAGGTAAAAATCTTGATGTTGTAGCAATTTAAAAAAATGCCCAATACTGTACGAACTCACAATAGGTTTGCTGTGCTGAAAATGAATTTTAGTATAGCCATCGGTTCCTTGACAGTGAATAATATCTTCAATCTTTACAAACTCCAAACCTTCTTGCGAAGGAATCACAATTTTTTTCTGTTGAAAGGACTGAATGCCCAAATTTTCAATCAACTGTGTGTTTTTTTGCAAGGCGGTTTTATCGGAAATATTCTGTGTAGCCACAGAAACGGCTTGAATCAAATCGTGGCTATCAATCGGTTTTACAACATAGCCAATAGCACAATGTTTAATGGCTTCAATGCCGTAATTATCAAAAGCAGTGACAAAAACGACTTCAAAATTGGGTTTCGGAATCTTCTGTAATACTTCAAAACCATTCATGCCAGGCATGGCAATATCTAAAAATACCAACTGTGGTTTTAGATTTAGAATCAATTCTAGTGCTTCTTCAGGATCTTGCGTTTCGCCAATAACGGTTACGTTTGGGCACAATCTTTCGAGTTTATTTTTTAAAATAGCCAACGATTTATACTCATCGTCAACAAGAATAGCAGTTACAGTCATAATGAATTTGGTAATTTAAAAATTAGGGTGACAATCGTTCCTTGTTGATCGCCCAAATCGGAACGATCTTTAATCGTATATTCTACATGCCAATTATCTATTTGTTCAAGCAGTTTTAAACGTTCGTCCAATACTTGTGAAGAATGTGAACGTTGTTTAAAACTATTTTTAGCAGTTTTTTTTGTTTGATTGATGCCAATTCCGTCATCTTTTACAGTCACGGAAAAAGTATCATACGAAAGTTGTGAAAAGTGAATCGTCACTTTTCCTGGAGTCTTTTTTTGAAAAATTCCGTGATTTACTGCGTTTTCAACAATAGGTTGTAACACCATGGAAGGAATTTCGGCTTCTATATCAACTGTTTCATCACAGATAATTTCATACGAGAGCTTCTCTTCAAAACGGAGTTTTTCAAGTGCTAAATAATTGGAAATTAGTGACATTTCTTCTTCAATAGTAATCAGTTGCTTGCGCGAATAATCAAAAAACTGACGCACTAACTTTGAAAAACGTGTCAAATAATTTTCCGATTGATCAATATCATTCATCTGAATATAATACTGAATCGCGTTGAGCGAATTATGTACAAAATGCGGATTCATCTGTGAGCGCAATGCATGCAATTCAAGTTCAACCATTTTCTTTTCGTAACTATTGATAGACATTGTTTTTTCGGTAATCAGCTTGTTTTTGCGGGTAATAAAAACGAAAAATAGCAAAACGACGGCAACAGCAATTAGCAAAGCTGCGCCAGACAGTAAGAAGAACATTTCTTCTGAAAACGTGTCCTTTATTTTTTCTTCTTCTCCAGACATAAAAAGCTTTTAAAAATGCAACCATATAAAACGGCGTTCAATACTGTGATGACAATGCGGTAAAAACTACCGCCATAATCTAAGTAGTTATGAAAAATTAACAAAGGAAGTAAACCAATGTAAAAACAAAATAAGCCTGTAACAATCCAAAACCTTTGTGACTTAGCAAAACTGGTAATGGAATCTGTATTCAGCAACTCTATAAAATAGCTTATCGTTAAAACGAGTACCGAAAAAGCACCAATAATGATAGGATATAAATAAAGGTTATCAATAGGACTTCTGGTGATTAAATCATTTAAAAATGGAATAATAAAAGCAACGAATAATATGTATACAAACCATTTTCGTTTCGCTAAAATTTTATAAAACCACCAAAAATAAAACCCAAATGAAATCAGTGTAAATAAATTATGTATAATATCATTATAACCTTTGAAAAAGAAATGATAGCAAAGTCCTGAAATTTCATGACAAACTACATATACTAAAAACCATAAAAAGTACCGTTGTGTCGTTTCTTTATAGCGATTCCAAGACCAAATAGCTGCAACTAGCGCAGCTATTTGAAAACATAAAAAAAGGATCTTTATAAAAAAGTTCATAGATAAATTAATGTGTTACATTAGGATGTATTGGACACGGTTTATTTGATTGATACTTTATAGGAGGAGGAGGTATTCTAGAACTTCCATAATCTAAAGCTGGAACCGTATACATATTTTCATAGTCATTTGGGTTGTCCGAATCCCCTTTTTGGGTAGCTACAAAAAACACCGTAGTATAATAAGGTTCCTTTTTATCTAGAATAGATTTTGCATCTCCCTTTACTAAATCTGGGACATCAAATTCGTCTGCTGCTTTTGCAACAATATAAACACGAAACCCTAATTTATCTTCTTCAATACCTTCTTTGTGTGCTTTAGCCGTTAAATATTCTATATTATCTTTCATTTGTTTATTGGTAAATGAAATGACTCTATGATCAACTTCATTTTCTATATCAATAGCTTTGTGTACAATATAGTTTTCCTCCATGGTGGTGGCATCTTTGGTACATAATGCAGTATCAGGTAACGGTATTGCTGCTGGTGTAGGTGTTGTTGCCGTGAACCACTTACATGAATTCACCATTAAAAGTAAGAATAAAATTGTTAAACATGTAATGTGTTTTTTCATAATCGTGATATTATGTTCCGCCTGAGCAAACAAGCGGAACGTTTTTTAAACTGTTAATTAACTCTTTATTACGGTAATAGGAAAGCGTGTTTTTCCTGTATTATCCTGATTGATTTCAATTTGATCAATGCAATAGTCCACCAAAATTTCATAGGCTTGCGGTTTTGCATTTTCAGTTAGTAAGTGTAGTTCTTGGCTTGTACAAGCGCATCCGCATAAATCTCCAAAATGTATCAAACGACTTGGAATCAACTGAATGGTTTGATTTACTTGCGAACCAATAATTCCGTTTTGTCCTTTAGGAACAATGCTAATATTTGTAATTGTCAATCCTCTAAAGCGTAAATTTCCATACGGATTGCACGCTGTGATATACACGACTTCTTGATCGCGATTCTCCAACTGATCTCTTGTTCCGTCGCCCCAATGCAAGTAGAAGCAAGGTTCTAACGTTGGCAAATCGAGCATAGAACAGGTTTCTTCTGAATACGGCGTTTTACATCTACGAGAATTGTTTTCTTTTCCTTTAATCAAGAAAGATTTACCAAGTGCTTGCTCTTTCAAAACTTTTTGTTCTTCACCAATAGCTTCTGCACAAACGGAGCAATGACAATCATCTCCACATTCGCAATCGTTGTTACAATGATGACATTCTTCTTTGAACAATTCCTTCACGGGAAATCTAAAAATTAAAAACTCATCATGATTAAATCCTGTAAAGGGCGCACCTGAAGAAGGATGCTTTCCTGAATTGTACCAGATAAATTGTGCGTCTGCACTAATATCATCATACTTTCTAAACATAGTACCTTCATTTTTTATTCCTGCTGTGACCGCTTTCCATTCTTTGCAATGCGTTTTCTTTAATTCGGAATTGACTAGTTTTTCTGAAGGTCGTGGTGTATGTGTGCTAAAATTGACACCTGTTGGAAACACTTCCCATTTGTCGCTTTTTCCTGATAAAATAGTGTTTGCTCCAGTTAACTCAGCTAACAATCCGTTCAAGGCTTTTTTATCACTCCAACACACAAAATAAATATAGGCTTCGCAGGTTGCTGTTACTTCAAATTGCACTGATTTTAAATCACTATTGCTTGCTATTTTTTCGTGTACTTGACTACAATCTCCAATATAAATATCAGCATAGTTGTCGCACGAATAAGCTCCTTTAACAAGTCTCGTTTGACTACATCTTTCATTATTTTTCATAAGTATATATTTTCAAAATTTCCTACTCTATTTCTAAAAAGGCTTTTCGGTTTCCGCCTTTTGAGGTGGTTTCATTACGTAATTGATGAGCACAAAGATGAACGTGTCATTGCCAATTACATAGAGTAGTTTTATAAAACGTAGAGTTGATTCGATGATCGGTTGGCTTGATTTTATAATAATGTATTAAAAAACCTACAAAAATTAGTTGTACTGCTTCGAGAACGTTAATTTTGTGTAAAAACAACAGTACCAGCGTAACTTTTCACCAACTGAATCGTTTCTTTGAATGACAAACCACCAAACTTAACGCTAACAACTCATGAAAAACAGTCTCATCTGTCTATGTCTTCTGATGACAACTGTGCTCTTTGCACAACAAAAATTCAGCGTAAGCGGAACCATCAAAGACCAAAAAAATGGAGAAACACTCTTTGGTGCAACCGTCTACTTAAAAGGAACTACCAATGGTGCAG
Source organism: uncultured Kordia sp. (assembly GCA_964535135.1). Classification (GTDB taxonomy): domain Bacteria; phylum Bacteroidota; class Bacteroidia; order Flavobacteriales; family Flavobacteriaceae; genus Kordia. The sequence continues at coordinate 3,661 of CAZHSA010000052.1, read as the reverse complement.
TAACCAACGAATATGGTTTTTATTCCATAACAGCAACGGAAGGAACGTACACTGTCATAGTTTCGTTTTTAGGATATGAAAACATTACGAAGGAAATTACGCTTAACGCGGATCAAACGCTCAATTTTGAAATTACAGAAGCATCCACCTCATTAGAAACGGTGGTGATAGAAGCGGAAGAATCGGAACGTGTCAGCATTCGAAAACCGCAAATGAGTGTCTCCAAACTCAACGCGGCAACGATAAAACAAATGCCTGTAGTGTTGGGTGAAGTAGATGTCATCAAATCCATTCAATTATTGCCTGGAGTAACCAATAGTGGAGAAGGAACTGCCGGATTCAACGTGCGTGGTGGCGCAGCCGATCAAAACTTAGTCTTGCTCGATGAAGCCATCATTTACAATACTTCACACTTTTTTGGGTTTTTCTCGGTGTTTAATGCAGATGCGATCAAAGATATTAAGTTGTACAAAGGAGATATTCCTGCGAAGTTTGGCGGACGTATTTCTTCGGTATTAGACGTACGTCAGAAAGATGGAAACAGTAAAAATTTAGAAGTCAACGGCGGAGTCGGCATCATTTCGAGTCGTTTGGCGGTTGAAGGTCCGATGTTTAACAAAAAAGGCTCCTTTCTAGTAGCGGGAAGAAGCTCGTATGCACATCTATTCATGCCGCTAATTGAAGAAATAGCGGATGATAAAATCTCGTTTTACGATCTCAATCTGAAAACCAATTACGAAATCAACGAAAACAACCGAATCTATCTATCTGGATACTTTGGAAGAGACATTTTTGACATCTCACAATTCATCAAAAACCGCTATGGAAATTCGTCAGCAAACTTACGTTGGAATCATGTATTCAATGAAAAACTCTTCTCAAACCTATCATTAATCTATAGCAAATATGATTATGAAGTCATTCTCGATTTCATAAAACTCGATTGGGTTTCCGACATTACAAACTTCAACCTAAAATACGATTTACGGTATTACGCCAACAACAAATTAAAACTCGATTTTGGAGTGAGCGGAATTACCTATGATTTCAATCCAGGAGAAGTACGACCGTCAGAGCCAGGTTCTTCTATTAACTTTAGAAAACTAGATCAAAAAAGAGCCTTTGAAGGCGCCGCATACATCAGTGCAGAACACGAATTGACGGATAAATTAACCGCACAATATGGAATGCGTTTTAGTGTATTCAGTCGTTTGGGCGGACAAGCCATTTCAAACTACGCCAACAATCAACCTGTGGTATATAATGAAGAAATTGGCATCTATGAAGAAGGCGAAGAAATCAGTACCACAGACTATTCTAAAAGTGAAAGCATCAAAACATTTGCTAACCTTGAACCACGTTTGGGCGTATCATACCAACTAAATGACAATGCTTCTGTAAAAGCAAGTTACACACGCTCAGTACAATATGTGCACTTACTTTCCAACACTATTTCGGTAACGCCGTTAGATGTTTGGACGCCAAGTGGCGAATACATTGATCCGCAAAAATCCAATCAATATGCCGTTGGATATTACAAAAATTTCAAAGACAAAAAATATTCGCTCGAAGTAGAAGCGTATTACAAAAATGTAGACAACCGCATTGATTACATTGACGGTTCAAACTTAATAGGAAACAACACTATTGAAACAGAAATTTTAAACGGAGAAGCGCGCGCGTATGGTTTAGAACTTTTATTCCGAAAAGACAAAGGAAAATTCAAAGGTTGGTTTGCCTATACACTTTCCAAATCGGAGCAACGCGCTTTGGGCGGAAATGCGGGCGGACCAGGAATTAACCGTGGCGATTGGTACAATACACCTTTCGACAGAACGCATGACATTTCCATCACGGGAAGTTATGATTTTAATGAAAAATGGCGATTCAGCGTTAACTTTGCGTATCAAACTGGTCGTCCTGTCACCTTTCCAAACGGACAATATGAATATGAAGGATTGTCCATTGCCAGTTTCGATCAGCGAAATGCCAATCGTTTGCCAGATTACCATCGCTTAGATCTTTCAGCAACCTATACGCCAACGAAAAACAAAAACAGGCGTTGGCAAAGCGAATGGGTTTTTGGATTGTATAACGCTTACGCGAGAAGAAACGCTGCTTCAATCTCATTTACACAAGATTTTGACACCGGAATTAACGAAGCACGTAGACTTTCTATTTTTGGAAGCGTGATTCCATCTATCACATATAATTTTAAATTTTAAGATCATGAAAAAATACATACAACGCACATTTTTATTTGTTCTTTTAATCGCTTTTATCTCTTGCGATGATCCTGTGGATGTTGATTTAACTGAAGCGGCTCCGCGTTTGGTAATTGAAGCTTCTATGGATTGGGAACAAGGAACTGCAGGAAACAACCAAACGGTAAAATTAAGCACATCTACGCCGTTTTTTGATACAGATATTGACACAAGTGTTACGGGCGCAAGCGTAAAAGTAACCAATGAGGATACAGGTGCAGAATTTTTCTTTACAGATCAAAATGACGGAACATATACTATCAACAACTTTGTGCCTATAGTAAACAATTCGTATACCTTGGAAGTTATGTATAATGGAGAAGTGTACAACGCTACTGAAACTATGACGCCAATTACGGGAATCAATGAAGTATTTCAGTCTTTAGAAGGCGGATTTGACGAAGAGTTACTCGATGTAAATATCACCTACAATGATCCACAAGAAATGGGCGATTTTTATATGATTCGCTTGCAGGAAGTGGGCGATTTGTTCCCGATCATTGAAACGCGTTCGGACGAATTTACAAACGGAAATGTACAAGATGAATTCTTTGAAAAAGATGACGATGACGACAATCCAGACAATCAATTTGATCCTGGAGATAGTGTCAACATCAAACTTTTTGGAATTTCGGAACGCTACTACAATTACATAACTTTACTCGTAGAACAATATGATTCTTCGGGAAATCCATTTGCGGCAACACCAGCGGAAATTAGAGGAAATTGTATCAATATTACCAACGCAGACAACTATGCGTTTGGCTATTTCAGAGTCACACAATTTGATCAGGTTGATTATACATTTCAGTAGAAAATTTTTTACGGACTTTGATTTTAGTTAAAAATCGCTTAGATTTATCAAACAAATCTTACAAATTTGTAGTTTCATCTTTGTAAAGATGTAAAGTCCCAATCATCAACCTAACAATAAAAAAATGAAAAAAGTATTCCTACTAACTCTAATCTGTTTGTGTACAGTACAAGTAATGAACGCCCAAAACTATGACGTTCCACCAAATTCGGAACAAGGAAAATGCTATGAAAGGTGTTTTGATTACAACAAACAATTTGAATGGAAAGAAATAGACTGTTCAAAAATTAAAGAACAAAATACAAAACTTACGGAAGCACAACTCTCTAAAATAGAAACGGAAAAGCAAAAAATGCAGCAGTATCAAAAAAAGCTAAAAGCATTAGGATACAAAGTTGAGGTTACTGGGATTGCAGATAATCAAACTATCATTGCGCATCACAAGTATCTAAAATCACAAAAAAAATAGCGAAGGAATACGAGAAAATTCATTTCAAAAAAGACACAAAAAAACCTCGGTAATAAAGCATTACCGAGGGAAGAAAAACTAGTAAATAGGTTTTGAGATGTATTTTCTTTTTCC